>JAFEGU010000342.1 GCA_018239725.1 Verrucomicrobiota bacterium
GGCGAATCCGTAGAAGAATTAAGCGGCGTGATTGCAGCTATGCGCTCCTGCATGACGCCAGTGCCTCTTGCATGCCCCGTCCTGGACATTGTCGGAACAGGCGGCGATGGCGCTCATACAGTCAATATTTCGACGGGAGCTGCTATTTTAGCAGCTGCATGCGGCGTCAAAATTGCCAAGCATGGAAATAGAAGCGTTTCCAGCCAATCCGGTTCAGCGGACGTCTTGGAAGCCCTCGGAATAGAAATTCATAAGAAACCGGACGAGATCAAGGCTTTGATCGAAGAGATAGGGATCAGCTTTATCTTTGCTCCCGATTACCATCCTGCAATGCTCAAGATCAAAGAGGTCCGCAAAAGGCTTAAGGTCCGAACTCTGTTCAATCTGATCGGTCCGCTGCTCAATCCTGCAAGTCCAGACTACCTCATGATCGGAGTTGCCGATCCTGATCTTCTCAAAACAATGGCGCAGATCCTTTTGAGCCAAAAAGTAAAGAGAGCCCTTGTTTTTCATGGAGCAGGCCTTGATGAGCTCACAACGATCGGTCCTGCAGGGATCCTCGAAGTTTCTGAAGAGGGGGTCAAGGCGTTCCATCTCGATCCGCAAGAGCTAGGCTTCGCGCCATGCACCGTCGATGACCTTAAAGGTGCAGATGCAAAGACGAACGCACAGCTTCTCATCGATGTCTTAAATGGAAAAGCCGGCCCAATCGCCGATACGCTGATCTTCAATGCAGCAGTAGCTGTCTATCTGTATGGGATTGCGCCGACAGTAAAGCTAGCAGTCCAAATTGTGAAAGAATGCATCCAGAACAACAAAGCGATCGAACAACTCAATTTATGGAGACAATCATGAGCGGCTATCTCGAAGCGATCATTGCGCGAAAAAAAGAGGAAGTACAAGATCTGCAGCAGCCCAAACGGCTCCATGAGGTCCTAAAAGCAGAGCAGCTGACGGTCATTGCAGAAATTAAGCGCAAGTCCCCATCGAAAGGCTCGCTTGCCCCGATTGCCGATCCTGTTGCGTTAGCGCGGCAATATATCGAAGCTGGCGCCCAGGCACTTTCGATCTTAACGGATGAAGTAGGATTTGGAGGAAGCTTGGCAGATCTGCAGGAAGTTGCCAATGCGTTTCCTGCGATTCCGATCCTGCGCAAAGATTTTATTGTCGATATCCGGCAGATCAAGCAGACGGCACGTTCCGGGGCAACAGCGGTCCTGCTGATCGTCGCTGCGCTTCAAGAGAAGCTGCCTGAATTTCTCGAGGAAGCAAAGCGGTATCAGCTCGATCCGGTCGTCGAGGTGCATGATTTGAAAGAGCTTGAACTGGCGTTAAAGAGCGGATCAACGATCATCGGCGTCAACAATCGCAACTTGTCGAGCTTTCAAGTCGATTTAGAGACATCGGTCCAGTTATCGTCCCGCATCCCTCAGAACTGCATTAAAATTGCTGAATCGGGGATCCGGTCCTCTGCCGATGCAGAGAAAATGAGAAAAGCCGGCTTTGATGCCGTATTGGTCGGCGAGGCGTTGGTGACAGCGCAAGATCCAAAGAAGCTGATCCAGGAGTTTGGGCGATGCCGTTAATTAAGATCTGCGGGATCAAAGACCCTGCAACAGCTCAATTTTCTGCAGAATGCGGCGCTGATTACATTGGGATTGTATTCGCTCCCTCTTCAAAGCGCTTTGTCTCTTTGCCCCTAGCTAAACTGATTGCAGAAGCTGCGCAAAAAGCCGGCGCTATCCCTGTCGGCGTCTTTGTGAACATGGGCGCCCTGGAGATCACCGCGCTGGCTGATAAGACAGGAATCCGATTCGTCCAGGCTTACGGTTTAACGGAGGAGCTTCCTCAGCAGTATAGCCGGTTTTATGTGAACGAAAGAGAGCGGGTCATCCAAAGGCCTTCCGACTTCATTTTAATGGAAACAGCAGAGCCTGGAACTGGCAAAACATTTAATTGGGACAAGTTTGTTCCGCCGAGCTCAGCTTGGTTTATAGCGGGCGGTTTAAGTATCAGTAATGTCGGTGAAGCGATTTCCCTCTTTAAGCCGACAGGCGTCGACGTCTCGAGCGGCGTTGAGACAGATGGAAATAAAGATCGGGAAAAAATACGGACATTTATCGAACAGGTGAAAACCTATGAGTAAGAACTATGGAGAATTCGGCGGGGTCTATATCCCAGAAATTTTAATGAACCCATTGCTTCAGCTCGAACAAGCTTGGGAAAAGGTTCGCGCATGTCCTGAATTTGCCCAAGAGCTCGCTGAGATTTTAACGAATTACGCCGGCAGGGCGACACCGCTTACCGAAGTCAAGCAATTTTCGAAGGCGATCAACGGTCCGCGCATTTTCCTAAAGCGGGAAGACCTGCTTCATACAGGAGCCCATAAGCTCAATAATGCCCTTGGCCAATGCCTTTTAGCGAAAAAGATGGGAAAGAAGAAGATCATTGCGGAAACGGGAGCTGGCCAGCATGGCGTCGCCACGGCGACAGCTTGCGCCTTCCTTGGTCTGGAATGTGTTGTCTACATGGGAAAAGTCGATATCGAACGGCAAGCGCCGAATGTGATGCGGATGAAGCTGCTTGGCGCTAGCGTCGTCAGTGTGGAAAGCGGAACGATGACCCTCAAGGATGCTGTCAACGAAGCGTTGAGAGAATGGTCATTTCACTCCGATGATACCCATTATTGCTTAGGTTCTGCACTGGGCCCGCATCCTTACCCTGAAATGGTCGCTCAATTCCAATCGGTGATCGGCAAAGAGGCCAAAGAGCAGATCCGTTCCCGCGTTGGAAAAGATCCCGACTTAGTCGTTGCTTGCGTCGGAGGCGGTTCCAATGCCATCGGCATTTTTTCAGCATTTATCGACCAGCCCAAAGTCGCCCTCGTTGGCGTAGAGGCTGGGGGCAAAGGGAAAAAGCTTGGTGAGCATGCAGCCCGGTTCGATGGGGGAACTCCTGGAGTGCTGCACGGCTGCCGCACCTATCTTCTTCAAGATGAGAATGGACAAGTCTGCCATACCCATTCGATATCAGCGGGGCTTGATTATCCCGCTGTCGGCCCGCAGCATGCGCAGCTGTTTGCATCGGGACGTGTCCAATATACATCAGTCAATGACGAAGAGGCGCTTGCAGCCTTTAAATTGCTGTCGAAGACGGAAGGGATCATCCCGGCCCTCGAGTCGAGCCATGCCCTAGCCTATATTGTAAAAGCTGCCAAAGATCTTCCATCTGATGCGATCGTGATCGTGAACTTGTCCGGAAGAGGGGACAAGGACCTACCTCAACTCATTGCGAAAGGTGTACTATGAACTTAAAGAAACCTCTTTTTATCGGTTATTTGACATTAGGGGATGGCGGCCTAGACTATTCCCTGCAAGCTGCGCGCGCATTGATCGAAGGGGGCGTCAATCTCTTAGAGATCGGCATCCCATTTTCAGATCCTATTGCGGATGGTCCTGTCATCAGCCAAGCGATGCAGCGCTCATTGGACAAGGGGACTACAATCCATGATGCGATCCCCTTTGTCCAGGAGCTAAGAAAACATACTCAGATCCCTCTTGTCCTATTCAGCTATTACAACCCCTTGCTATCCGCCGGCCAAACGTTTTTAAACGATGTAAAAAAAGCGGGGATCGACGGGATCCTGATCGTCGACCTATCATTCGAGGGGATGAGCTCTTCAATATTAGATCCAATCTGCGTCGTAACGCCGACCACAAGCGATGAGAGGCTTGAAAAAATTGTCAAAACAGCCCGCGGCTTTATCTATTACGCTTGCCAGAAGGGGACGACAGGAATGCGCAAGGCGCTTCCCTACGGCATCGATAAAGAGATTGCGCGGATCAAACGGCATACCAGCCTTCCCGTCGTGATCGGGTTTGGCATCAGCAACAGAGAAATGGCAGCGGAGGCGTTGTCCTTAGCCGACGGATTTGTCGTCGGGTCCTACTTTGTTGCAGCGATGGCGCGCAAAGCGCCTCCACAAGAACTTAAACAGATGGCAGAAGCTATCGATCCAAGGAGACCTTTATGATCTTACTCATTAGCCCAAAAGCGCAACCTACAGATGTTCAGCAGCTGATCTCCCGGTTGGAATGGATGGGTCTGAAGGCAAATCCTGTGGAACGGGAAGGACAGATGAGCATCGCTGTCGTTGGAGGCCAAGACAAGACTGTTGATTTTTCCCAGTTTGTCAACCTCCCGTTTGTTGAAAAGATTTTGCCATTGAACCAACCCTTTAAAATGGCCTCGCGCCAAGTCAAAAGCGAGCAGACGCAGATTCCAATCCGCGGCAAGATTATCGGCTCCCGTGAACTTGCTGTGATGGCGGGCCCTTGTTCGATCGAATCGGAAGAACAGCTTTTCTTGATTGGAAAAGCCGTTAAAGAAAACGGCGCCCATTTCTTACGCGGAGGGGCGTTTAAGCCGCGGACTTCTCCCTACTCCTTCCAAGGACTTGGAGAAAAAGGGCTCCAATACTTACAGCGCGTCGGCAAAGAGCTCGATCTGATCACAGTCTCTGAAGTGATGGACGGAGACCAGATCGAACTTGTGGCCGCGTATTCGGATGTGCTCCAGATTGGCGCGCGCAATATGCAAAACTTCACCCTGCTTAAAAAATTGGGCAGCGTGAAGAACCCGATCCTCCTCAAGCGGGGAATGTCGGCGACCTACCAGGATTTTCTGATGTCAGCCGAATACATCATCAGCGCCGGCAATCCGAACGTGATCCTTTGCGAACGGGGGATCCGCACGTACGAGACCTACAGCAGGAATACCCTTGATCTAGCAGCCGTGCCGATCTTGCGCGAGCTATCCCATTTGCCCATTATCGTTGATCCTAGCCACGGCACAGGGATCCGCAAGATGGTCCCTCCAATGGCGCGCGCTGCGGTCGCTGCTGGGGCGGATGGGATCATGGTCGAGATCCATCCCAATCCAGACAAGGCCTTTTCCGATGCGGAACAGACTTTGAGCTTGGAGCAGTTCCAGACCATGATGGACGACTTAAAGAAGATCGCTCCTATCGTCGATAGGGAGATTATCCAATAGATCTCTTGCATAACACGCTTTGCCAGGTGAATGGGGTTATGCAAGAAATTTATTGTTATAAAAATGAATAGAACTGCCTCGAACTGCCGCGGTGGTAAATTTTTTTGAAAATCAATTTTATACATTGATGCCCGGAGAATTGCCTTACAAGGCTGACTTTTCCGGGCATCTGTGTTTTCCAATTAGCACTAAATTTTGAATTGTTGACGAACTAAATTATTTAATATTGCATAACAATTAATTTTGATTTTAAGGTAACCTGTTGATCGTGTGTTGTGTTTGATTTCGCTTTGTTAACTTATTAATTAAGAGTCGCTTGGTGTTGTTATTTTTTTGGATTTTTTTTAATTTTTTTTGTATAATAGACATTGTTACATAAGATCATAAGGAACTTCTAATGGCATCTGCAGTGACTCCTAGCCTCCTCCACTCAATGCGATCACTAATTCAGCCTGAATTTAGTTCAAAAGCTGACGTCCTGAAAGGTTTCGAAACACGCTTTTCCATATTTCATAACAATCAATTCATTACGGATCCGACATTGTATCCCCGATTGCTAAAAGAACGGGTCTCCGAATGCCATAAAGAGCACTTTAGCACTGTCTTTAAAATTGAACAGCAACGGGAAGGCCTTCCAGAGAAATTAGATGCCGTTGAGAAAGTCCGCGATCTCGTAAAGGTCCTCAAAAATAGAGGGGACGAAGGACAAATCAAGTCGGCGTTCAATCAAATTCCCTTCCGTTATCAACAGCAGATTTATTGGACGATTTGGTTGATGAAGGGATGCCCGTTTGAAGACGATTTTGGAAAAAAGACTCTTGAAGCAGACATCTTTCTGCTGACCTCAAATGAGCCTTTATTGTTTTTAAGAGATGGCAATTTGGCAGAGCAGTTGTTATGGAGGCTTAAAGAGGAAGTTGCTATTCTCAAACAAGAGGCCCTGGTCACTACGTTCGAAAAGATCTCAGATCTTCTCTACCGTCCTATTAGCGATTCGACTGCAATCATTGGTTTATTGGAAACATTGCCCAAAAACGAGCAATTATGGCTTCATTATGATGTCTATCGCTATTCAAGTGAACCTACTGAGGTGAAGGAGACAGAGGACTGGGGAAAAAAAGAGCTGTATCGCAATCTGAATGTATTGAAACAGATCCTCATCCCTTCCTCTTATCCAAATAGTTCTTCTTTCACTTCCACTTCCTCTATTGTTTCCTCTTCATTAAACATCTTTGACCACCATTATCGGTGTCATCTTGAAACCCTTAAAAAACTCCGTACGGCAAAGGAGCTAGAGGAATTTGAAAGGATTGCAGTCCTTTCTCAGACATTTCCAAAAGAAACGATCCAAAACATTCTTGGCAGCATGTCTGCTTCTGTAAGGTCGATGGTCCAAGAGGTAAAGGCTTCGGAAGGTTCCGAGGCTCTTGTCGTTGCAAGTTCAAGGTCGTCTTTCTTTGAACCTTTGTACGAACGCAGAGGTGCCCATATTCACAGAGATGGGACGACCTTTCGGGTGTTTGCTCCCAATGCTAACAACGTGCATCTGCAACTGTGTCATAAAGGGGTTGTGGAACATACAATTCCGATGCATCGGACCGATTTGGGTGAATGGGAAGCTACCACCAAACTAGCCCCTGCTGGAACAACTTACCTATATCTTGTCGAAGATGCCACCGGGCAGATCATCTCTCGAACGGATCCTTTCAGCTTTTCTACAGCTAAATACTTTACATTGCAAGCCGAGGAACGTACCGAATCAAGGGTTGTAGATGTGAATCAGCATGAATGGAAAGACGATGAGTGGATTAGGCAGCGTAAGATGTCTGACCCTATCCAAAAGCCTCTTTCTGTCTATGAAGCGCATGTCGAACTATGGAGGCAGCGGGATGGAAAACCTCTTCCTTATCGAGAGCTCGCCCACCATTTTATCCAGTATTGCAAAGAGATGAACTTGACACATTTGCTCCTTTATGGGCTTATGGACAGTACAGGAGGATGGGGATTTCATGTTCAGAACTATTTTGCTCCCAATCCCCACTTAGGTTCGACTGAAGATTTTCAGGCTTTTGTCGATGAACTCCATCAGCATGGAATTGGCGTCCTTCTGATGTGGGTTCCATCCCATTACAAAGAAGATCCAAAGGAGTCTTCATTGGACCATTGGGATGGAACAAACCTTTATTCCGACGGCAAGAGCGAATGGGACAGCCAGCTGTTTGACTTTAGCAAGCCGGAAGTATGCGCGCTGCTCGAGTCCAGCCTCTTATTTTGGCTGGAAAAGCTGCATTGCGATGGGATCAGCATGGATGCTGTCAGCCACGTTGTTACCCGCAATGGCGCAGCCTATAAACCCGGTATCCGTTTTTTGCAGGATTTGACGAAAACGATCAAGGCGAGAGTGCCTGGAGCCATCATCATCGGTGAAGAAGCAACAGCCTATGAAAAGTCGACAGATCCTATTGAAAGTGGAGGCTATGGATTGGATGTGGTATGGGGGGCAGATGTAGGCACAAAGATGAGGAATTTTTTAAAGGTCCCATTTGAAGAGCGCTCTTCTAAACACGAGACCTACTTCATGCGATTTTTGCGCCAGGTGCAAGTAATGCCCAAAATGATCATTTCCCATTCTCACGATGAAAGCGCCAATAGGAACTGGACGGAGGGCTATCCAGTAGAACAAGATCGTACCCTTTACCGCGTGCAACACAGTCCTCGTCAAAGCGAGAAATTTGCCGATATGCGCAACTTCTTTAGTTGGCAAATCTTGGCGCCTAACCGTGGCTGCATGATCCACATGGGCGACGAGTTTGGACAGCGCCGATCATGGGATGCAGGGATTTGGACTGAGGATCAATCGATAGAGTGGCATCTTCTGGACGCAACGCGCAATGCCGACTCTAATTGGCATCAAGGGCTTCAGCTGTGCGTCAGAGATCTTCTTAGGCTCTATCAAGAACGCCCGGCGTTTTGGAGATCAGGGGAAGCAGGTTTTAGACAATGCTGCGATCATCCTGAAAACAATGTCATCGCCTATGAGAGGAGCGCACCCGGAGAAAAACGGGCCTACGTCGTCCATAATTTTTCCAATCAGGAATGGGAAAGCTACCGGATCTATTTTGGCGATGGAGCTAATATCCCAAAAATTGATGGATTGCACGAGGTGTTCAATTCCAACCAGAGTAAATATGGGGGATCGGACAACCATCTCAACCCATCGGTTGCCATTACAAGCGATGAACTGTCAGGCAAGCCTCTCTATATGACGATCGCAGTGCCGCCGCTATCGACGATGGTCTTCGAAGAATAGAAGATTCAATTAAAAAACAAAGAAAATTAACAGGATAATAGGATGGGTAGGATATAAGACAAAAGATAACTTTCTTTGTTTTCTATCCTGTCTATCCTACTATCCTGTTATTTTAAGCTCATTTTACGCACATCAAAACCCGATAATAAATAGATCTAACTATGTTTTTGAGCTGCGGTTCAGTAAAAGAGCGTCAGTAAGGACGATGGACATCATGGCCTCAACGATCGGCACTGCGCGGATGGTGACGCATGGGTCATGGCGCGAGCCTTCAGGGATCTTAAATTCTTTTTCCTCTCCTTGCGTACTCACCGTTTTTTGAGGCTTCATGATGCTGGAGGTAGGTTTAAAGGGGACTCGGACGATCAAGGGCATGCCGGTGCTGATGCCGCCGAGGGTTCCGCCTGCAAGGTTGCTGGCTTTTGTGATCTTCCCTTCGTCATTGACGATGAACTGGTCGTTGTGTTCAGAGCCTTTCATACGGGCGGCTGCAAAGCCCGATCCGATCTCAAACCCTTTGGTAGCGGGGATGGAAAGCATCGCCTTTGCTAAATTGGCCTCGAGCTTTTCATAGACGGGGTCCCCAAGGCCGGTTGGAAGGTTAAAACCGACAGACTCGATCACCCCTCCCAAGGAATCTCCCTCTTCTTTCACCTTCTCGATGGCGCGGATGATCTTTTCCGTTGCTGCCTCGTCGGGACAGAAAATTGGGCTTTTCCGGGTTGCCGCTTGCAGCGCTGCCGGATCATTGAATGCAGGCTCTGCTATGCCGATCCCGCCGATTTCCCGAATAAAGGCAACGACCTGTATCCCATAGATGGCCAGCAGCTTTTTGGCTACAGCTCCAGCAGCTACGCGGCAAGCGGTCTCGCGGGCTGAGGAGCGCCCTCCGCCGCGGTAATCGAAGATCCCATACTTTTCAAGATATGTGAAGTTGGCGTGGCCGGGACGGAGCAGGTCTTTGATCGGTTCGTACTTGGAGGAATCGGCATCTTTGTTAAAGATGATGATGCTGATCGGAGCTCCTGTCGTCTTTCCTTCAAAAACACCCGAGCAGATCTCGGCGGTATCTTTTTCTCCACGGGGAGTGACATAGGCTGTTCTACCAGGCTGTCGCAAGGCAAGCTCTGCGTTGATCTCTTCATCGGAAATGGGGAGTCCGGCTGGACACCCGTCGATGACGACGCCGATTGCTTTGCCATGGGATTCTCCCCATGTGGTGATCCGGAAGAGGTTGCCAAAGTGATTGCTTGCCATGTGCAATTCTCTTGTTATTTATTTTCTTGTGCGTTGACAGTTGCGGCCAGTTCTTCGAGAACGGCCTCGTCCATTTTATTGCTCACATCGATCCGGACTGCGCGGACCCTTTCATAGATTGTTTTCCGTTTTTCGTACATCCTGTCGAAAGATCCTTCCGGATCGATCGGGTCGAGATAGGCGGGGAGCGGAGAGCTTAAGACCCTTTTCTTCAATGCTTCTTTATCTAATGACAAATAGATGAGCTGGCCCATTTTTTCCAGGATTTCTACGTTCGAGCGGTGCAAGATCATGCCGCCCCCGACCGCAATGATGCAGGATTGGACATTTTGCAGAGCGGCCAATACTTGTGTTTCAAGGGCGCGAAACCCTTCTTCCCCAAGCTTCATGTAGATCTCGCGGCATCCGATCCGCTCTTTTTTCAATAAGGCATATTCCTCTTCGATCAATCGATCGGTATCGATAAAAGGGCGGGACAGGTATTCGCTCAGCTTTTTGCCGAAGTAGGTCTTGCCGCAAGATTTAAAGCCGAAAAGGATCGTGTTCACTCTCTGACCTCGATCGATGCGCCGAGGTTGGACAGATCGCGCGCAAATGTTGGAAATGTCTTGGCAACGCACTCGACTCCGTCGATCACGCTTTCTCCTTTTGCTCCAAGGGCTGCGATCGAAAGGGACATCGCTATCCGATGGTCGGCGTAGGATTTAAGCTGGGCTCCATGAAGAGAGGAGCGTGAGACGATCAGTCCATCGGGCGTCTCTTCGATAGAAGCTCCCATTTTTTTCAGTTCTGTGCAGATGCTATGGATCCGGTCAGATTCTTTTTTTCGGGCAACTGCGGCATTGACGATCCGTGTCGTCCCTTCCGTGTAGCAGCCGATCACGGCTAAAATGGTGATCGCATCGATATAGTCGTTGATGTCGAGCTCAATCCCTTTTAGCTTGGAGCCTTTCTTGATCTTGAGCTGCTTTTTTTCAGCGGTGATCTCGATGTTTGCGCCCATAGCAATAAGCGCTTCGATCAATTTTTTATCTCCTTGGCAATCATCCATATCGATGTTGCTAAGCGTCAGCTCAGAGTCGGTAACGATCGCTGCGGCAATAGGGAAAGCGGATGAGCTGAAATCGCCAGGCACACTGATATCAAATCCATCGTAGCTGCCATTTCCATGGACGGTGTAGTGGGTGTAGTTGTCGTTGTCTACCCGTAAGCCCAACCGTTTCATCCAGCTTAAGGTCAGGTCAATCCAAGGTTTTTCACCGGGATTATCAACGAAGACCTCACTTTTTCCATTCAGAAAGCTTGTTGCGATCAGGATCCCTGAAACGGGTTGAGAATCTTCTCCTGGAAGGGTGGCTCTTCCTGGCTTCATCGGTCCTTTGATGATGATCGGAGCATAGCCGTCCTGACGCATCGAATCGGCCATTGCACCGAGTTGCGATAGGGCGCTAAGCAGCGGTTTGACGGGGCGGTTATGACGGATCGAATGGTCGCCGGTAATGACTGTGTAGGTGGGAGAAAGTCCTGCAAGGGCCCCGATAAACCGGAGAACCTGCCCCGAATTGCCGGAATCGATCACATTTTCGGCGCTTTGGAGGTTGCCAGATGTTCCTTTAATGAGGATCTCTTCATCGTTCATATCGACGGAGGCTCCTAGCATGCGGATCGCATCGACCATGGCAAACGTATCAGGGGAGTTCAAGTAGTTCCGGACACGGGTCTTTCCTTTTCCCATCAACCCAAAAAGAATGGCTCTTAGCGTATGCGATTTGGAAGGAGGGATGGCGATCGTTCCTTTAAGAGAGGAAGGAGAGATTTTGAACTGGGTCATCGTATACCTCGGAATTGGGAAAGGGTCGAGATAATCACTTCTTGCAGGATCGCATCATCGATGGCAGTGCAGTAGGCGCCGTTGAAAGCTGCTGGAGAGCCGATCGCTTCCAATAGGACAAAGCGGGGTTTAGCATTTTTAGATTTTTTATCGAGCATCATCGCTCCGTAGAGGTTTTCAAATGTGAGTTTATCAGAAATAGCGAGCGGGAATTCAAAGAGCTTGAGGACATGCTCGATCTGTTCGCAAACAGTTTTATCGAGGAGCCCGAGCCGATGGCTCAAATTAGCCTCTGCAAGCATTCCGACGGCAACAGCTTCTCCGTGGGCGATCCGGTAGTTTTCTAGAAGCTCGATCGCATGGGCGACCGTATGGCCGAAGTTCAAGATTCTCCGGTACCCATTTTCTTGAAAGTCCGCTTCGACAACATCTTTTTTTATTAAGAAGCTATCATAGATCACTTCCTGCAAAAATTCTGGGTCCTTTTTTACCCATTTGGAGTGGCCATCGATCAGTTTTTGAAAGAGTTTAGGTGAGAGGATCAGGCCATGCTTGATGATCTCGGCAAGTCCGTTCCTCCATTCTCGATCAGGAAGCGTTGATAAGGTCGTCGTATCGATCAAAATGTGGTCTGCAGGATAGTAGGTCCCGATGAGATTTTTTCCGAAAGGGGTATTGACTCCTGTTTTTCCTCCGATAACAGCATCGACCATGCAGAGGAGCGTTGTTGGAATGCAAAGAAAAGGAACCCCTCTGCAGAATGTGGAGGCGACATAGCCTGCCAGATCTGTCGCAACGCCTCCGCCGATGGCGATGATCGCTGTGTCTTTGCCGCAATGATGGGCAAACAGTTCATCCTCCAATCGTTCCTTCATCTCGCGGGTCTTTGATTCTTCTCCTGACGGAAAGGTCAGCTTCGTAACCGTAACGCCCTGTTTTTTTAAGAATGCCGCCCATTTGTCGACAAGCAGCGATTGGATATGGGAGTCTGCGATGGTCACAAGCTTTTTCTTTAGGCTGCTCAAGGTTTCAACCCAGGCTTGGCTGTATAAGATCTCGTGGCCGAAATGGACCTTGGTCGTGATGGGAGATGGGGTTAGCTGTAGAGTAAGGTCGCGTTTGATCATTGTGTGCATAGCCGTTTTAATGCGTTAAGTCCTCGTTCGATATGGTCTAGGGATTCGGTGAATGCAAAGCGGACATATCCTTCCATTCCAAATGCGCTTCCAGGCACGGCTGCGATGTTGCCTTCCTTCAGGATCATTTCACAAAATTCAAGCGAAGAGATTTTTTCTTTTGTAAATACGGTTAAAGGGATAAATGCATAGAGGGCGGATGAGGGTTTGGGAAGTTCGCAGGAAAATAGACGATTCAATGTATCCATAAAACGATCCCGTTTTTCTTGCATGGCATTTCTCATCATTGAGCTGACAGCATCGGCATGCTTGATTGCGCTTAAAGCTGCCCATTGGCTTAAACTTGCAGTTCCTGTTGTCGTTTGCCCTTGCAAAGAGGCCATCGCGGCAATCAGCTGCTGCGGCCCAAGAGCGAACCCGACGCGCAGTCCTGTCATTCCAAAATTTTTGGAGCAGCTTTGGATGATCACAACCCGGTTTTGCCACTTGAGCAATGAGCCGCATGACACAAACTTTTCTTGATCATAGACGATCTCGCTATATACTTCATCAGAGATCACCGTCCAATCTTTTGCTTCGGCCAATTCTAAAATGCTGATCAGTTCGTCCCGTGTGTAGATAGCGCCGGTTGGATTGTTGGGCTGGTTCAAAATCAGGACCTTGGTTTTCGAGGTGCTCATCTTTTTCAATGAATCCGCTGTTACTTTCCATCCACTGGATTCCTCGCTGGGAACGATGACGGGAGTCGCATTGAAGTGGCTAACGATCGTAGGATACGATGTCCAGAATGGAGATGGGATCAATACTTCATCGCCGGAAGAGAGGAGAAGGTCCAAAGCAGCATAAAGGGCAAACTTGCCTCCGCAGGTGACCAGGATCTGGTTTTCCTTGTATTGGCATCCATAGCTAGAGTTCTGCCAATTTGCAACAGCCGTCCTGAGGGCAGGAAGGCCCATGAGAGGCGGGTAGGAGCAGTCTTGGGTCTGCAAGGCTTGGGAAATCCCCGCCGCAATATCGGGATGCATCGGCAAATTGGGATCGCCGGCAGAAAAATTAAACACTTCTTCCCCGTTTGCTTTTTTTTGCTGGGCAAGTGTATTGATCGCAACGGTTGCGGAGGGGGTGATTTTATTGTGGATTTCCATAAGGGGCCTTTTGTATAAACTCTACCCATTTATTCCAGTATTGAAGCAGAATTTTACGGTTATTATCTGTTAGTTCATTCGCCAGTTGAGGCGGTGTCTTTGCCAGGCGCGTCATCGATTGGAAGCCGGTCCCGGCGATCTGCAAGGCTTCCTCGTCTTCCTGCTTAACAAAGGCCATTAAGGCCTGAGAGATCAACAAGGGCAGATGGGAGATCAATGCGACCTGTTCATCATGTTTTTCCGCGCTGAGGCGGATGGGATTGGCCCCAAGGCCGCCGATCCAACGTTCAATTGTTTGCAGCGTCTCTTCTTGATTCTTCCTGTGGGGAGTTATCAGCCAAACTCCGCCTTCAAAAAGAGTGGCAGAGCTGGACCTGTATCCCGATGTTTCCTTTCCTGCCATCGGATGGGTCGAGACAAATTCAATCTGATCGCTAGAGAGCTTTTCCAAAACTGGCACAATCTGCCCTTTGACGCTGCTGATGTCGAGTACAGTCAAGGGATGATCGATAGGTAGGCTGGCAAGCGTCTTTGCTATCGAAGAAAGCGCATAAAGGGGAGCTGAGATGACCACAAGCTCTGCCCATTGGGCAAGCTCCTCGATCGATGCAAAATGACGGTCGATCACCTTTTCATTCTGGGCCAGTTCAAGATGGCTGCTGCTTTTGTCGCAGGCAGCGATTTCAACTTTCCCATCTTTAGCTTTGATGGTCTTAGCGATCGAGCCGCCGATGAGTCCGAGGCCAATGATCCCTATGCGTTTAAAACACATGACCTATCCTTGTTGTAGATCCCCAGCATCTTACAGCTTTGAGTGATTTCTTGTAGGTTTTTCAATGCCTGTTCGAGCAAATGCATTTGAGTTGGACCGAACTGCAAATCGATATAAAACAGGTATTCGAAAGGCTTGCCAATGATCGGCCGAGATTCAATTTTAGTCAAATTGATCCCGTGGCCTGCAACATCTTGCAACACTTCAGCCAATGCCCCCGGCTCATGCTTCAGCGTTATCAGCACTGTACATTTATCTCCTTGCAATGCATTCCGTTCTTTTTTTGCTGCAAACAAGAATCGGGTGTAGTTGTGCGGGTTGTCGGCGATCCCTTTTTTTAGGACGCAGAGGGAATAAAGCTGAGCTGTCTGGCAACTTGCGATCGCGGCTTCTTCAGGGTCTTGTCTTTGCGCAAGCATCGCAGCTGCACCGGCAGTGTCGTAATGGACGATCGGCTCTATCCATGGATGGGTGCGGAAAAACGCGCGGCATTGGTCAAGCGCCTTGGGATGGGAATAGACCCTTTTGAGTTTTTTGATCGCATGATCAGAACCTTCAATCCCCAAAAGGCAATGTTCGATCTTCAACAGTTTTTCACCGACGATTGCGATGTCGAACTGGTGGAGAAGATCGTAATTTTCCCATATGGAACCGATCAACGTGTTCTCAATCGGAATGACAGCGATGTCAGCCTGATCTTCTTCCAAAGCTTCATAAAGGGAAAGAAATGTTTCTTTCCCCGTGAGCTGGACATCGGACCCGAATGCAGCAAGGGCAGCCAATTCGCTGAAAGAGCCTTGGGCCCCTTGATAGACGATCCGTTTCATCCGATTTTTTCCTTCTCGTTCATGATCATTTTCATTTCCATTTTGGAATAGTTCACAAACACCGTAAACATCTCTTCAATAATCGCAGGGCTAAGGTTGTTCTGTTTTGCCAGCTCCCGGAGCATCTGCTTTTGGAGCTTTTCCCTTTCCCAATCATCGACAGGCAGTGTTTTCTGCCGCTTGACTTTGGCGATCTCCTTGGTCACCACAAGCCTTTTTCCGAGCAGTGCGATGATCTCTGCGTTGATCGCATCGATCTCATTGCGCAAATTATTCAAGTTCATAAGCGCCTCCCGATCGCTTGGGCGATCGTATTTAGCTCTGTTGATAGTTGGGAAAGCTCATGCGGAAGCAGGGCTTGTTTGCCATCGCACTTTGCTTCAGCTGGCAAATGGTGCACTTCGATGAGCAGTCCGTCCGCGCCTAAAGCAACTGATGCCTTCGAAAGGGCCGGTATAATGTCTTTGCGTCCGGCTGCATGGCTTGGGTCGACGATGATCGGAAGGTGTGTCATCCCTTTAGCAACAGCGACGCTGCTTAAATCGAGGGTGCTGCGCGTCGAGTTCTCGAATGTACGGATCCCACGTTCGCACAAGATCACCTGTTCATTGCCGTGAGCCATGATGTATTCAGCGCTCATGAGCCACTCTTCGACAGTAGCCGACATGCCCCTTTTCAGGATGACGGGCTTGCCGCATTGGCCGACCTCTTTGAGAAGATTGAAGTTTTGCATGTTCCGAGCGCCGATCCTGACGATATCGACGTGTTCGGCAACGACGCCTACATCGCGGACGTCCATCACTTCCGTTTCGATCACAAGGCCGTGTTCCAACTGAGCTCTTTTATGGATCTTCAATCCCTCGATGCCCATCCCTTGGAAGCTGTAGGGAGATGTCCTGGGTTTGAACGCCGATCCCCGCAGCACAGAGACGTTGGCATTTTTAAGCTGCCGGGCAATTGTTAGCAGCTGCTCTTCACTTTCAATGGCGCAAGGGCCTGCCATCATAATGATCTGGTCGCCGCCGATCTCGATATCCTTGATCTTGATGGTCGAGCGGGTAGGTTTGAATGCCTTGCTGGCCATTTTGAACGGCGTTGCGATCGGCATGACCGTTTCTACGCATTCCATGGCTTGAATCTCTCCCAACAAGTCGGCCGTCGGCTTTTGTTCTAAACCAAGGATCGTTGCATCGCCTGCTTGGGAAATACAGTGGTGCATCCCATGCTGGCTCAATTTTTGGACCAGAAGGGCAAGAGCATCGCTTCTGATCTGCTGTTTTAGCTTAATTAACATTGTAAATCCTTTATAATCAATATCTTGTAGTTTTAATTAGACGCAAAGCGTCTCTTGCGTATCGCTCTTTGGTCTTACGCCATGAAGAGCTAAGATTTAACTTTTAGGTTGTGCAAAAGAACCTTTCTTAGCCTTTTGCGGGCCTTAAGTTAGAAAAACGGGTGGTAAGGGGTTAAATATGTATTGGCGCTTAGGCGCCAAAATAGAAATAAAAAGAAACGTAAAAACGGCAAGATGCACAAGAAGAGCGAGCTTCTTGCGACGCAGGGGCGAGAGCCT
This sequence comes from Verrucomicrobiota bacterium, assembly GCA_018239725.1. Classification (GTDB taxonomy): domain Bacteria; phylum Chlamydiota; class Chlamydiia; order Chlamydiales; family Rhabdochlamydiaceae; genus Acherontichlamydia. The sequence goes on from JAFEGU010000342.1 coordinate 16,904, forward strand.
GTAGGGTCTGCGTATTTTTCATGGTAAAAACACTTTGCCTTTTTCTTTCTTGTACTACATTATAATCTAATTTTATGCAAATAGTCAAGAGGCTTCATCCTTATGCTCTTCTGCATCGCTACAGGGCCCACACTTCTAGAAGCAAAAGATACTGTCAATCAGGCGCTTAACAAGGTTCAAGGGATCGAGTTCCGCTTTGATCTTTTTCAGGCTGTTGATCTTAAAGGGATTAAAGAACTCGTGGATGCGTTGGGGCAGAACCGCTCTCTGAAGCTGCTTTTCACTTTGCGCCCCGTGCGCCAGGGAGGGGAGTACAAAGGATCGGAAGAGTCGAGGCTTTCCCTTTTGAAGCAGTTATGCGCACTGGGGCCTGACTATGTCGATCTCGAATGCGACGTTCCTTTGCCGCACTGGAAAGAGTTCGCAGCGCAATTTCCCAAGATCCATTTCATTTGCTCCTTTCATGATTTTGTCCATGCTCCCAAAGACCTTGACCATCTGTTATCAAACATGAAAAATCCTTATGCCAGCATCTACAAGATCGCTGCGATGGCCCATGCATCGCATGATGCGTTGCGAATGATGGAGTTTGTCAGGAGGAACAAAGAGATCTGTCCTCTGATCGGGATTGCGATGGGGGAGGCAGGAGTTATTTCTCGGATCCTCGGTCCTGTTGCGGGAAATTACTTTGACTATGCTTCTGTCTTGCAATCAACTGCTCCTGGACAGCTCAGTGTCGAACAAATGGAAAAACCCTACCGCCACTCCCAACTCAACACTCAGACAGCTCTCTATGGACTGATCGGGTATCCAACTGAAAAAAGTCTGGGGCACAAAATCCATAATGCTGTCTTTGAAGCCAATCGCGCCAATGCTGTTTATGTGAAGATGCCGGTCCGTCCTGAAGATCTGCCCTCTTTCATTGAGTCGGCCAAAACCCTTCCCTTCAAAGGGCTCAGTATCACGATGCCTCTTAAAGAAGAGATCCTCCGATTGCTTGATTCTTTGAGCTCTTCTGCTCAGGCCATTGGAGCCGTTAATACGATCGTTGTCGAAAATGGCAAATGGATAGGACATAATACCGATGGGATCGGAGCGCTTAACGCAGTCGAAGTAAAAATCCCTGTCAAAGACAAGCAGGTCCTCATCATCGGGGCTGGAGGCGCTGCAAAAGCGATCATCTATGAAGCGGTCCAGCGGGGAGCGCATGTTACAGTCCTAAACCGTACCGCGTCCAAAGCAAAGGAGCTTGCGACCCTTTATCATTGCGAAGGGGGCGGCTTTGAACTTTTTCCTAAAGTCATAAAAAAAGGGTACGATATTCTGATCAATACGATACCGGAAGGGGAGCTGATCGATGAAGAATGGATCCTTCCAAACACTGTTGCCATGGATATTGTTTATATTCCCAAAAATACTCCGTTTTTGCTAAAAGCTTCCCGGAAAAACTGCCGTCTTGTTTTCGGCTATGAGATGTTCATCGGCCAGGCCATCGAACAACAGCTCATTTGGTTTCCTGAAAATAAAGGCAGTGTGCTGAGGCAAATCATCGAGCCGATTGTCCTAGCAGAATTTTAGCTCCTGAGGAGAACGTTTATGAAGCTCCGCTCACGCATCCTTTATTTCACATTTACGATTTTTTCCCTTTGCACCACTCTTCACGCAACGAAGCAGGTAACAGATACGAACGATATGGCCCACGCATTAAATTATGTCGCTGAAGGGACCCTGTTCGTCTTCGACCTCGACAATACCTTGATCGAAACATCTCAACATTTAGGCTCAGACCAATGGTTTACCCATCGACTTCAGCATTTCATGGACAAAGGGCACTCCATTGACGAAGCATTTAAGCTTGTCGTTCCGAGCTGGCTTGCCATTCAAAACAAGACCCATATGCGGCACGTCGACCCCTCCATCCCGGAACTTTTGAAGAGGATGCACCAGTGCCACGTATCGATGATTGCACTGACCAAACGTCCTCCTGTGCTAGCTCCTCGCACTTTAGAGCAGCTGGCCCCATTGCACATCGATTTCTCAAAGACGTCGGAAATTGTAGGTCCGATCGTTTTCTCAGATTTAAAAGACTCCCTTTACCGCGATGGGATCATCTTTGTGGCTCCTGAATTGGAAAAAGGCCCCGTTCTCAGCGCTTTTATCCGAAAGATGAAGACTCCTCCCAAGAAGATCGTTCTGATCGATGATAAGATGAGCCACATCCAAAACGTCGCTTTGGCCATCGAACCCCTTCATATTCCCTTTGTTGGTATCCGATATGGAGGAGCAGATGAAAAAGTAAAGAGCTTTGATCCAAAGATCGCCGATATGCAATGGGAGTATTTCGAAAAGATCCTCACAGACGAACAAGCGCAGCAACTGCTGCAGCTCCGAAAAGAGAGCTAATAGTCTATGCGTGCAATGGTTTTAGAGGCTGCTCAAAATCCTCTGCGATTAGTAAACATGCCCATTCCTGAACCTCAGGAAGGACAAATCCTTTTAGAAGTTAAAGCATGTGCGGCTTGCCGTACTGATTTACACATTGTCGACGGGGAGCTTCCTCCCCCTCGATTGCCATTAATCTTAGGGCATCAGGTCGTTGGGATAGTTAAGCAGCTGGGGCCCAAAGCAAATCGCTTTAAAATCGGACAGCGAGTGGGCGCGCCTTGGGTCGGTAAAACTTGCGGACGGTGCCGTTTTTGCCTTTCAAATCGAGAAAACCTTTGCGAGAGCGCATTATTTACTGGGTATCATTATGATGGAGGTTTTGCCGAATTTTGTACGGCGAATGAAGATTATTGCTATCTTTTACCAGATTGTTATTCCGATTTGCAAGTAGCTCCTCTCCTATGCGGAGGATTGATTGGTTTTCGAGCTCTTCGGATGACAGGTTCTGCCAGAAAGTTAGGATTCTATGGATTTGGGTCATCTGCGCATATTTTAATTCAAATAGCCAAACATCAAGGAAAAGAGGTCTATGCCTTTACCCGGCATGGAGATGAATCTGCGCAAAGCTTAGCCAAAAAATTAGGAGCTGTTTGGGCTGGCTCTTCAGAAGAAATGCCTCCGGTCCCCTTGGACGCCGCAATTATTTTTGCACCAGTTGGGAAATTAGTACCTCAAGCTCTTCGAGCAGTTGACAAAGGGGGATCTGTTGTGTGCGCCGGCATCCACATGAGCGATATACCTTCTTTCCCATATGAGCTTATTTATGGAGAGCGTCATTTACGTTCCGTGGCCAATCTTACCCGGGAGAACGGAGAACAATTTTTTGAAGCTGCCTCCCGCCATTTAGTTGATACTCAAATAACAGCATACCCCCTTGAAGAAGCAAATAGAGCATTATGCGATTTACGCGACGGAAAAATTACAGGGTCAGCTGTTATCCTCTTATCAGGGACTTAGGCTTTAAGAGATCGAGGAACGGCGATAAATTGCATCGAGGAGGAGATCTCGATCCAATGCTTCAAGAAGTCTAATGTTTATTCGTATAAGGATGATCAAGAATAGTTATCTTGTCCGAAAATTTAACTCGATGCTTTCAGGTCCCACAGAGTACATTCCATCTCCAAAGATACAGTCCCTAGGCGAGTATTCCAAGACAGTTGCTCCGAAAAAAATGAATGTGCCTAGAATAGAAGGGATTGAAATGAAAAAATCGATCGCATCTCGAGCCTTTGCAAAAAAGCTGAAATCAGATTCTTCATATAAGGTTCTCATTTTTTCTACACAGGCAATTCCGTTAGTCTGATCAGTGGGATTAAATCGGCGTTGTTGTGATATGTTTTTTAAGTTCTGAGCAACGGAGTCCATTTCAACAGACCCAAAATTTCCGATAAGATAACGGGCGCCGGTCCAACTTATGTAAACATGAAAGAGATCTAAGAGGTTTTGGATTTGAACTAGTTCTTGGTTAATTGGAAGGGAGATTTGCTCTGGAGCTGTTGCTTCAGCAGTTTGTCTTGAAATTTGACGAGTGATCTGATTAAAGGCTGCGAAATCAAAATCGTTTAAAGGAACGCAATCTAGAGCTCCTGAATTGATTGCTCTTACCGCTACCTTTTCAATAGCTTGCTGGAGTCTTTCGATAGAATCAAACACATGCAATTCCCCATAGTTATTTTCTGTTGGTCTGTTTGCAAGGTCATAAATGTGCCAGTAGATTTCTTGTCGGATCGGTTCAGATAAGCTATGCAACCGATTTCTTTTTTCAGCAAGGGATAGCCCCTCCGTTATTCTGTATACTTCATTAAGTCTATTGACTTGAGGGTTCATTTGTTGATGATTATTAATGATCGATATCGGTCCTACCATTCTTGGATAAAAAGAAACAGCCGTTCTAGTGGAAGATCCAGATCTTTGATTCGCTGCAGCTTCAGCACGAGCGATATCTGCATGAGTAGGTGTTGGAACGATGACACGAAGATCAGATCTTTCCAAGGAAAATACCATAAACAATTTCTCCTAATATAAACTTTAGTTTTTGAGATAATTTTAGCATTTATTATTGTTTGGTTCAGTCTAATGAATTAATTTAAAGCAGATTGATCTGGTTAATTTAATTTTTTTTGGTGGAGATTGGTTTAGACGGAAAAGTTAAAATTTAAAATTCAGATGAATTAATAAAATTTTATTGAATCAGGGAAATGGATATTGGGATATATAGAATAAAAGAAGGTGTCCTTCTTCAAAATTTGTATGGTATACTTGGTTCGAATTCTTTTGAAGAGCTGTTTAATAACTCATTGTATATGTTCTGGATTTGAGATATAGCCAAGTGACATTTTCCACTTCTGATTGAGTGCAGTCACTCCAGGCGCTTGCCTCTGTTCCATCGCTTCTTTCATTTTCTGCTTTAAGCGTTCACAATATTCTAGGGTTTCTGGAGACAGGGTTCGCGATGTCTCAGCATCCTTTTGAGGAAGGTGGTAAGTTGGTGTTGTCTCTTTGGGGGCGGCAGATTCCGCAGAGTCCTCATCTATACGGCTATGTTTATTTAATTGAGGGGAGTAGGGTTCTCTGACAGACGAGGAGGTGCTTTGCGAAAGAGCCCTTTTTTTGCATCTTCTGACCAATCAGCTCGAGCTTTGATGATCAAAGCATCAATGTGTTCCTGGGAAACGCGTTTGCGTTTGGCGCCAGATTCAATCGGTTGCGGCTTATTTCCTGTATGCAGAGGAGATGAGTCGACTCGGCGAGGAGGGGATGCGCTCATTCAAAGACCTCTTTTTCAAGGACATGTTTTTCACCTTCTGTGCGAGCGACGAGAACGGCACAGCAGCTATCGCTGAACACGTTGACAGTTGTCCGGCACATATCCAAGATCCTGTCCACTGCAATGAACAGCCCAATCCCTTCCACAGGTAGGCCGATTGCTTTCAAGATCACGATGACCGCAACCAAGCTGGCGGATGGGACGCCCGCTACACCGATCGAAGTGATCAAGGCTAATAAGACAACGATAAATTGGGTCGAAAAGGAAAGGTCGATCCCATAAGCTTGAGCAACGAACATTGCGGCAACGCATTCATAAAGGGCCGATCCCGACATGTTCAAAGAGGTTCCAAGCGGGATGACCAAACTGCAGATCCTGTTGGATACACCAGCTCTTTTCTCGACGCAATCGATCGTGATCGGAAGAGTTGCAGAAGAAGAGCTTGTTGAAAAGGCTGTGATCAAAGCAGGCGCCATTGCTTTGAAGTGGCGGGATGGTTTGACTTTGGCGATATACTTCAGAATTAAAGGCAGAGCGACAAAAACAAATGCTAAAAGCCCTAGGATCACTGACAAGGTAAAGAGGCCTAGTGAGTGGAGCGATTCAACACCGGTTGTAGCAAACACTTTGGCCACCAAGCAGAACACACCTAAAGGGAGGAATTTCATGACCATATGGGTAATGCGGATCATCGCTTGGAAGATCCCTTGCCAGAACCCGATCAGGATAGAAGAGGGGTGGGATTCAATTTTGGATATGGAATATCCGAAGATTAAACTGAAGAAGATCAAACCGAGCATCTGTCCATGGGAAAACGCTTCAACGACGTTCGAAGGGATAATTTGCAGGATTACTTCGGTGATCTTATGCCCTTCTTGCGTGCTCAAATGCTGTTGGACAGATAAGGCGTCGATCGATGCATAGTTCTTCAATGTGTCGGGATGGATCACCGAACCAGGATTGAAGAGATTAACAAAGAGCAGACCTAGGAGAATGGCGACTAGGCTCGTCGTAATGTAGAAGGTAAACGTTTTTAGTCCAAGACGGCCGAATGCAGCATCGTTGCCTATTCGAGCAACCCCTGTGATGATCGAAGATGAGACGAGGGGAACGACAACCAAGGTCAACGCATTGATGAACAGTTTGCCGAGAAGATCATAAGCGGAATAGAGTTTAATGCCAAAAATTGTCGTTTCCGTTCCAGACCATGAACCGACAAACATTGCCAGGACGATGGCGATAAAAATAAGCCAAGGGGACTTTTTCTTTTTCTGCATAACAATATTCCTTACCATTCAATCGAATAACCCGGCAATCCTAGCAGAAAGACAACTTTTTAATCCACCCGTAAGCTCGACTTTGTATATGTTTGGCCCGCGTGCATCGAGATATTTGCTTCGAGGATATTTAATTTATTATTAGACTGATCCAAAAATGTGCAAAGTCGAGGTGATATGAAAAAGAAAGGGGTAGGAACTTTTTTAAAGGCTACCGCCGCCATCTATGCAGATCGTCTGGCCGGTGATGTACCCGGCCTCCTCGGAGAGGAGAAATCCGATCAAGGCAGCAACTTCAGTAGGTAGTCCGACCCTTTGCATCGGGATTCCTGCTAAAAGTTCCATTTCAGCCGGGCTTCCTTTGGGGCGTGAACGGCGCAAAAGCTCGGTCTCGATAGGTCCAGGAGCTACTGCATTGACAGTGATCGCAAAGGGGGCTAGCTCCAACGCCCAAGTCCGTGTGCAGCCTATAAGAGCGCTTTTGGCCGCAGAATACACTGTTCGGTTGGCCGATCCAAAGATCGCTCGCGAGGAGATGTTGATGATCCGTCCCCACTTCCGCATTTTCATGCCCTGGCAAAATGCCTGGGCGGCCAAGATGGCCGAGCGGACATTGAGGTCCATGATCATTTCATAGGTATCAAGATCGATCTTTTCGAGGGGCTGAGGGAAATTTGTGCCAACATTATTGATGAGCGCATCGATGGAAAATTTTTTATCGATTTCACTAAAGACCTCTTTTGTCTCGTCCGCCTTGCTGAGGTCGCATTGAAACAGTTTGCCTGGGAATGGATCATTAGTTTCGGAACGGGCGATCCCAATGATATGATACCCGCGGTCTGCAAGCCATTGGGCAGCAGCAAGGCCTATCCCTTTCGTCGCACCTGTGATCAGGACATTTTTTTTTATTTGCCGATCATTTTGATTTGTAGCCATTCATTCATCCCATAATAAATGCGGTTTGCCGTATTAGGCAGCGCGGCGTAAGCAGCCACGAGCAAAGGAAAAACAAAGAAGATGGAAAGGTCGAAAATGGTTATGGAAAGGTGGTAGACCCCTTCGCTGATGTAATAACCTGGCCGCTCCATTTCAAAGTAATTTTTCGCAATCACAGATGTCGTTGCCAGGAATAACTTTGATCCGGCGACAGTTAAATTATAGATCGCTCCCGCTGCAGCAAAGAAAGGGAGGGTGATCGTACAAAAAATGATTCGTATCAGGACTCGCAGAGGCCTTCCTGGAAGCGGCAGTTCATCATCTTCAACACCGATCTGAGAGCGGTTCATCACGCTTAAAAAAGCGTCGGCTCCAGAGAAATTGGGCATCGAATCTAAGCTTTGCAAGGTTTGAGCCATGCTAATTCCTCTTGATTATTGATCTCTAGAGAGAATTGCAGAACTCCATTTGATTCCAAATGCACGCTTTCCTCGCCGGATTTTGTTTTTCACAAATCGCCTAAGACCCAAAAGGTTATGTCAATTTGCGAAAAACCAAACCGACTTTGAAATCATCGAATTTGGGCCGCGAAGCGAATTTTGCAATTTCCTCTCTAAATAAACTCTATATCGGTATACACAAACAAGACGAAAAAACTCAAGTTTTTGCCATTTGAGCTTGAAAACCTGAAAGGGAAAGTCCTCCGCCCGAATGGACAAAGAGGATGTTGCCTTTTAGCTGGTCCTCGCTAATGATCCGCTGTCCTTCATCGAACAGCTTGGCTGTAAAAATTGGGTCGGTCAGAAAACCCTCTTGCCGTGCGATGCGGGAGATAGTTTGGAAGACACGGGCATTTGTGGCGCCGAACGATGGGGCATTTTGGGGAACATAAGTCTTATAGAAAAAAGTTGAGGGTAGGGGTGTATTAAAAAGGGCTGCCCAGTCATCCGAGCGCTCAGCTAAGACTTTTTGAAAGGCATCGTCCGATTGGGCTATGAGCAGGACATGGATGGTACATGGCTTCTTTAAAGCGGCAAAAGCAAGGATGAGAGCTGCTGCCATCATTCCCGTACCGGCATCAACAAAGACATGGTCGAATGGGACGCCGATCTCTTGTTCATGGGATAAAATTTGTTCGGCCAAGGTCAATGCGCCGGGAAGGGCTTCGCGGCAATTACCTCCTTTGGGGATGATCGAAACGGGGATTCGGTTATTCGCTTTTATCGTCTGATAATCTTTTGCTAATGCATCTAAATTTTCCCAGTTTCCTCTCGGAATCCAATGGATGTTCTCTTTGGCGGCAAAAAGAGAGGACCACAATGCATTCCCATGCAAGGGCTGCTTGGAGTCTCCCAGTAAAAACAAGACCGGTTCGATCTGCTGCTCGCGGAGCAGCTGGGAGATCGAAAGGACGTGATTGGAAAAACTTCCTCCCATGACGACAGCTTCTTTAGGACTTTCTTTAAAGATCGCTGGCAGAAGGGATAGATACTTTCTCAGCTTGGAGCCGCTGATGCCGAAACCTAGCTCATCATCCCGTTTGACATAGCACGTCCTGTCGGCGCAAGAAAAAGAATGCAACTTATGGATCCGCGATCGGTGAGGAAAAGGGAGAAGAGGATAGGAGGCGATCAATGGCGTGAGAGCAGTCATATTTTTCATTATATACGAGTGACGTTTCAATCGCACAAGCGATTTTGGTCTTTGAAACGGTGAATCATACGTTCAAGGCGATCCGGTCGATAAGTAAATAAGGAGTTGTTTCCGTAACATGATGGGTCTTTACAAATTCCTTCACACATTTGGTGAGGTCTTCTATCCGATCGATCCGGTCCGAGCCAAAGCTAGGATTATAAAAATAGCCTCTTCCTTCTCCTAGATTGATCCAATTCACCCGATGGGATGAGGAGTAGACTGCATAGGCCCCAGGTGGTAGAGCGCAGAACTGCTCCGCAATTTGCCGATCGATTTGCCGGATCGGATCGCAGTGCAGGACATCGAGTTGACGTCCTAAGTTGAGAACTTGGGTTGTCGCTTCTTCGTTAAGGGAGTGCAAAAGCGATGCTTCTCTTGGAGCTCCGGCTTCGAATTGCTTCGTGACAGCTTTAATGTGCTCATCAGGATCGGTGAATTGGGCCTGCGTCTTGAAATAGAGGTAGAGGAACCAATTAGCCATGCCGCGGCAAACCCCGTTCCGATGGAAGAAATGGATCCCTTGGTATCTATTTTGGTCGTCTTGTATCTCAAATCGTGGCTGCGATCCAGGGGCAAGGGAGGGTTGCAAATAGAGGTCATCGGTGTCTGTTCGGTGGGCGTTGAGGCTGGCCATTAAAAAACGATCACCCATTTCGTAGAAATGGGTCAGAAACAATGTCGATGCCATTGCCTGACGTGAGGCAACATGGCACCGTTTGGCCAAATCGGTCGCGCCTATGGAGTTAAGAATGCTGGTTACGGACTTCAAGAAGAGGACAAGGATATCTTGGATTGTGGAGTCGACCTCCCATTTAAACACTTCCCATCGATCGTTTAATTTGGATGAAGCGCTTGAAAGCGGGGTTGCTGCTTGTCGGTTGATTTGGTCGATCGCTTCTTGGCCGTTTAAATAGGCACGCAGAGAAGTCGCAGAATCTAATAATTGAGGTGTGAAGCAGTTTTGAGCTGTTGCCATTTGCCTTCATTTTTTTTGCAAACATTGTACGACATCTTCAAGTTGAAAAAAATATTAAACATTAATTGAATTCTGTTGTTGTCGGGAATTAAAGAGCACAAATTCAAATAGTTGAGAAAACGTGTTGAGTATTTAACACTTTCGCGCAATGTTAATATTAAATTAATAAAATTTTATTATAATTATGTTAATTTTGAAGCTATCCCGGTTATTTATAATAAAATTTTAGGTTTTTTATGAGTTCTGTATCGAATGTTGATGGTAAAAGCGTCGTTTTTTTGAGTTCGCAATTTGATCCAAACCATGCATTTATTTCTACTGAGAGCGGTCTGAACAAACGGATCTCTGTATTAAAAGAAGATGGGCTATCCGTTGATCATATTACTTCTTTTAAAACTTTTGCTGAGGTTGCTGAATTTCTAATGCAAAAGTTTCCCAATGGCATCCACATGATGACATGGCGAGGGCATGGCAATTATGATCGATTTAAATTATCAGAAGATCCATGCGGCATTGCCTATATGCGTGCTGATGCCCCATCGCATGAATCGGTTGTTAAAATTTGTCAGGCAATCGAAAAAGGAGGGATTCTGGCTACAGAATCTTGTTTCAATGGAGCGGGAAAAGAAAATTTGCTCAAGCATTTAGCTGGACTTTGCCAATCAGGTGTTGTTGTCATAGGCAGCAGGATCGATCAAATGGATATTCAAATTCAGCCGGGTGTGCCCCATCATTACCGTTGCTTTTCACTGACAGGAAATGATGAGACTCGAATCTATTATAAAACAAGGGCAGGGCTGGTACAAAATATCTCCCCTAAACACGTTGACATTCTCTGGAAATTTTTAGGAAATTCTCCTGCAACTTTTGATCTTTGCTACCAGCTATTAGGTGAAAGAAACGATCCTGAATCATACGCCGCGGTGCTACGGGAGAATCAAGTGCTTCTCGAACCTTATTTATCAGACGTTGATGCGATTAAACAATCTTTACTAAGCGTCCCTGTATGCCGATCGACTGCTAGCCCCATTTGGCAACAGATACTCGATGATCTTGAAAAGCATACAGGGGATGCTCTCGTGCACGAGCTGCAGATCCCTGTTTCACAACGCACTTCTAAATTGGTCATTGAGGAGGATAAAATGACTTGGGCTGGCAGATCCCTAACTGCACAAGAGGTTGCTTATCAGTTTTTATTAGGGATGGCGATGCTGCAACAGCATCGGGCGCTTTTTCAACTTCTTGACAATTCTAAACAGGATATATCTGATTCTAAACTAGCAGAATGTGTCTATGCCCTCACAGGACTAGCGCTCCATCCCGATAAGGAAATGCCCTTTAGCGATAAGCTTAGCATGGCTATCCAAACTGTCAAAAAATCCTATCTCCTAGCAAAGGAAAATGGGAGGGTTGATAAATGGGCTGAAGTTCTTGTTCGTGAAAGCGGAGGCTGTGTCGATGCGACTATTAGCGGTCTGCAGGAGTTTTATGGAGAAGAAATTTTGTCTGGTCCACAGCTTACGGAGCGTGAAGCAAACTATTTGGATACGGATTATCAATTAGAAAGGTGGATGCAGGAACGATTTGATCTAGATGGGCTCGAACGTTTTAATCATTTTAAAGAGAATTTACAACACTTTGCGAAACGTAAATTAATTGATCGTGAGCAAAGAAATAATGTTGTTAATATTATTAATGGAGATAATTCCACATCCCTTTCCAATCAGATTCATTTTATCAACCGTATCGGGGTTTTTGACAAATCAGAATGGATTAAGCTTGCGATCCAGTCCGATTTTACTGAAATACTTCCGCTTCTTTGCTCAGATAACACGATTAACAGCCCAAACCAATTCGGGCAGACTCCGTTGAGTTTGGCGATTGGAAATCGTCATTCTCACTCAGTCGAGGTGTTATTGTGGTTGGGAGCAGATCCTAATCTCCAATTTGGTGATGGTTCCACTCCACTATACTTGGCAACATATCAACGGAATTATAAGATCATCAATCTATTGGTTAATGCTGGAGCAGATCCCTTTTTTAAGAGTCCATCTGTGCTGTCTGCCTACGAGATCGCGCAACTTTATGATGATGATCAAGCTGGCAATGCTCTTCTAGGTGAATACTTCTCTGATGATGATTTAGGAAAGGGTGAGGAGGAGTGGCTCTCAAATGAACAAGGATCTCCGTAAAATCGCACGAGAGATGTTTTTTATGCTATCTCAGTATGGGACCATTGGAGGCGGTTGAGCATCGCGCTTGCCGCCCAAACGATAGCGCCACCCCAGAAGGCCCCTGAAAAAGAAGTCACTTCAACACCAAAAGAAAGGCTTCCTGCCATCCAAAATGTCAGAGCATTAATGATGAGGGCAAATAGGCCGACAGTAAGGATCGTGATCGGCAAAGTGAAGATCAGCAGAAGCGGGCGGACGATCGCGTTTAAAACACCGAGTATGAGCGCAAAAAATGCCGCAGCCCAAAAATTGGGAACTTCAATTCCTGGAATGCTGTGGGCGATTCCTAAAATGATAAAGGCCATGATAATCAAACGGACGACAAACATTTTTTTGCACAAAAAATTTTAGTGTTAAATCAGATGAATTTTAAGCAATTTTAGGATTTTCGAAAACCCTAAAGGATCTGCTTTAAGCTATTCTTACCAACTCGATATCGCTTAGGCGGTTGCGGTGTCCATGAACGACATAATGATTGCGAAGTTCTTGAATTTCAGTTCGGGCAAAGAGATCCTGCCCCAAGATAAAATTAACAATTTTTTTAGTAGCGCTGAGTCCGTTTTCATCTTCGCATAAGAACGGAGGCATCCAATGGGCCACATAATCGGGATCGCGCATTTCAACGGTCGGCTTTGTCCTTAAGGTAGCGGTGTGGGTGGCCCTGTCTAGATCGACCGCATGATGGGCATGCAGATCGGGGATGACAAATCGGTCCTCGGCATGGTTCAGAAATAGGGTCCGATTGTGAATCTCATTGAGCTCCTTTGTGACATCCATTGCCCATCCGCTCCACTTGATATAAGCGCGGACAAGCTCTTTCAGGATACAAAAGCAGGAAGTCCCATTGCGCTCCGCTTCTTCTTGGATAAATGGGGACTTGTGCAAGAGCTCTCCGAGATTGTAGGTGGAATTATGGCTGACCAAACGTCCCGAAGCAGGATGAAGCGCTGCTAACGTCGCAGCAACCTGCGCTCCAGTACAAAATCCGATGAAATGGATATTTGATTCGGAGACGTGGAGCTCACGTTGTCCGAATTGATAGAAGGTGTCAGCATCTAAAGTGAGATCGGCGGGTGTGTGGATCTCTCCTTCTTGACCTGCGCAGGCTCGAAAATCAAACACGATGACATTAAAGGGGAGGGGGCTCCTTAGGCCTTTGTCTAGAAGCCAATTCCATCCTTCTTCCCTTGAAATATCCGCCCAGTTCGGATTGGTGCAAATGATGGTGGGGATATCGGGATTTGGACTGCGCAACGTCCGGTATAAGGTCCCCTCGATCCTCACTCCATCGGGAGTTGTCGCCATAACCCGCGAGGGTTCGTAGGTTAGGCGAAGACGTTTGTCTTGAAAAGAAGCGGTCGATCCCTCCCATCGCTGTATCCAAGCTTCTGTTGCTGACACATATTCTTCCCGAGTCGTGCGCTTCCTCCGATAAGATACTGTTTGGCATACTGGTGGATAGGATATCCGATCCACTCATTGAGATATTGCATTGTCCGGCTAAAGCATAAATAGATTTTTTGACAAAAGGAATGAAAAGGGGAAGCGAGGATGTCTGAAATGTTGTATTGCAAATGGCTATTTTCTTGAGTCCAGGTTGCTTGAAATGAGATTTCCCGCATGATCCCTCAGCTTTTGTGTAAAGAAACTGTAAAGAATAGTGGTTAAAGAATTTTTCATCAACCACTCATCTGGTTTAGTAGCAAGCAGCTTGCTTATCTCGTAATTAATGTTATTTTAATTGTTGAAATAAACTGTAATTGACACTATGATTTTGATCTAAATTATTTTAATTGGAGGATTATGAATAAGTATTTTTCTTATGGAATGATCGGCATCGCAGGAGCTTTATCAGTCATGACAGGGATGGACCATAAACGGTTCTCCTCTACATTTGGATCAATTGTTCCTGAGGTCATGCATTTTTCCCCTGAACATAATGTCGTTGTGACAGCTAAGACTTTTACACCCGATGAAAGCAAGTTCCTTCTTGGCCATGATCTTATTAGCCGCGGAGTTGTTCCCGTCCAAGTCAATGTCCAAAACAATACGGCTAACGAATACTCCCTCTGCGCCAGCTCGGTCGACCTTCCTCACATCGATCCTAATAAAGTTGCCTTTAAAGTTTCCAAGTCAGCAATTCCAAGAGCTATAGGCTGGAAGATCCTCAGCTTCCTGTTTTGGCCTCTCATGATCCCCAGTACAATCGATGGGATCCGGACCTATACCCATCACAGGAACCTAAAAAAAGATTTTAACGCAAAATCTTTAAAGGAAAAAGGAGAGGTGATTTCTCCGTATTCGACATTCCATCGGATCCTCTTTGTGCCAAAAGACGGTTTAAAAGAGACCTTTGCTGTGACTGTAATCGATATTGAAACAATGGAGCAGACATCGGTCGAAACTCAATTAAGCAAACAAGCTCCAGTCAAAGCTGCCGACGAAGCGATGTCATAAATTATTTTTAATTCCGCATGCTTCCCCTCTGGATTTCTTAAGTTCTAGAGGGGCTAATCTAGAATGCGTTCAATTTATTTCTAAACAGCTGATTATTAACTAATTAAAACAGTATAGCCCATGTTTTTTCTCAAAATTCAAAAAACAAATATATGTTCATGTGAATATTTTTTTTGTTTTCAACTAAACTGCATTTGTTTTGTATTAAAAATTATGATAAAATGGTTTCAGTTAATATTTTGATAATTAAAAATAGAGGTTTATTATGGCAATCGCACCTAATCAGCGCATTTTTTATCCAAACCTGGAGATACAGGATCAGCTAGAAGCTGCCGGGATCGATCATTTACAGGACGTAACAGGACGCTTTCCTGATGAGCTTCTTCCTCCAAGCCAAGAACGTTGGCAAATTGGCAAATTAAGTGCAGATCTGATTGATCTCGAGATTCCAACAAAACTTTTTCTAGCTGATGATCGGATTCTCCGGAGTGCATATATCGATTTGAAGAATGATGAACAAATGGCCAGGTATGGCTCTGCAATGAGCTGGGCATATCCACATCATTTCATGAAAGAGTTTCCAGCAAGGGTCATCACAATCATCCTTCCAAATAAACCTCCTAAAAAGGTCCAGTTCTCAAGAACGGATGCAGACTATATTGATGCGGCTCGTCGCGTCTTCGAGTCGCTATACTGTCAAAATCATGATCGAATTTTGGGTGCTGAATTCATCAAAACAGAAGATGACGAGGAGGAACTTGCAGGGATCTATCTTAACATGGGCGAATATGACTACATTTACCCAAGAGATGGTTATCTGGATGAAGAGGATAGGGCTTTGACCGAACTGTACAATCAAAGAGCTTTTCAAGACATCCTGCCGCCAATTAGCTCGAGTTCTTCCAACAGTCCAGAAGTTTCATCAAGAAGCGCTTCAACTAGCCTTTTTCAAACAACAAGCGAAGGCGATGAATTGAGTATTTCCGATGAAGAGTTCAAATTAAGCTCGCCAGCTTCCTCTCAAATTCAAAAATCTCAAGATGAATCGAGTATTTCCGATGAAGAGTTCAAGCATAGCTCGCCAGCTCCATCATCTTCTCAAATTCAAAGTCCCGAACTCCAAACACCGATTCCAAAGCAGAAATTTACTGTCCCAGCGAATGGCTATTATCGGTCTACAGGTTGAGGAAATAAATGGCTTGTGCAAGCACCTCTTTACCCAAAGGATCGCAAGGCCCTGTTGCTCTCTATATCACTTCACCAGAAGATAAGGTTGGTGCATTTACAGATACGGAGGCCCAATTTTTAGCTCGAGTAGAAACAGCTGCACGAAACGGCCTTACTGTGGATACAAAGGTATTTAAAACGCTGGCCGAGATTGCTGAATATCTCCAAAGCACTTATACAAACGGTGTCGATCAATTGCATTTTCGAGGCCATGGGACTCCAACGAAATGTATCCTGACATCAGTGGATGGAGGCGTTGTGTCCTCAGAGCTTACAGGAGATCATCAAGCTGATTTGGAGTCCATTTGTAAAAGCGTACGCACAGGAGGGATCCTGGCAACGGAATCGTGCAACAATGGGTTAGGAAAGGATAATCTTCTTAAGTTTTTGGCTGGGCTTGTCCGACCTGGGGTTTTTGTGCTTGGAAGCCGTTCTTCAGAATTTTCCATAGAGTTCGCTCAGGATTTGCCCAAGCACATCCGGTATATCGGCTCAAAAGCAGATGAAAGCAGGTGCTATTTTAAGAGTTCAGAAGGAAAAGTCCACCATGTAAATTTGCCAGAAGTCGATGCGCTTTGGCACTTATTCAGATCTGACATGTCGGAATTTTCTATACAAAAAGTCTATGATTTTTGTTCCGAAGCAGTCGCATTGAGCCGTGCTCCTTCCGAGATCGAAAAATTTAAAGGGGAGCACCAAGAGTTGATTATTACCCTTTACCATGAAGTGGAAGCTATGCTGCGCACGATCCCTTTGCAAAAAGGGGATGCTCCAGCTCTTTGGATAGAGATGTTAGATGATTTGGAAAAGCTGCATGCATCCGATCCTGCATTTGCATACGAGGGGCCAACAGAACTCATTTTAGCCCCAAGGCTTGAATCCCACGAATTATTGGTGGATGGGAAGGGAACCTTCCATAACCTTCATATCCCAGATAATACTTATGTAAAGATCTATTTGTTCCTTCTTGGCTGTGCCTACGTCGATAAGTACAAGACCTTATTCATGATGCTCGACAATGGAGAGAGGATTACAGCTACGTCTGATAATCCATCTATCCGATTGATTTATGCACTTTCGAATTTGGCCATTCATCCTAACCGGTATTCAACGCTGAGCGAAACGGTGTTGGGAAGGGTCCATCGGCAGATCAAAGAATGTTATCAGCTGGCTAAACAGCATGGACGAATCAAAGAGTGGTTCGAGGCGATCGGATCCACGGAGGATCCTTGCTTTGATGCTTACATGGAAAAGATCTCAGAGTTCCATTTCAACGAACTTCATTTGGAAGAAAGGGATTTGAAGCTAAAAAGGGCTATTGAGAGCAATGACTTGGAGGCTTTCAGGGCTCTTGTTGATGAGGGGATCGACATCTATAGCCGCTATCGGGACGGCAGATCAATTTGCGACGTTGCCCTGCATTCCAAATCTAAAGAGATGCGAAATGAGGTCTTTGCCCTATTTCCAGATGGGAAATTGCCGAAACTGATGTCCATGAACTCCTCTATGAGTCCAACAGCTGCCTACGATATCCTCTTTGTACTATCCATCGATATGATCCATAGGGGCCTATTTTCCAATGCGCTCGCAATTGCGCAGGCTGTACCCAATGATCGTCTAAGAGAGGCTGCTGTCAAGTTTGTTGAAACAACTGTAGCCTATCAGAAAGCAAAGAAGAATCGTTTGGTTCATCCTTTAACTGATGATGAAAGGTCTTTTAATGACGCTTGGGCAGGAAATTAAGCGGAACCTTGGGGTTTCAGCTTCTATAGAAACCCCAGCTGAAATCCGGCAATTTCTCTCTGATCCAGTTTATTCTGAACAGTTAAGTCTGATAACACAGCTAGATCTTCATGATAAAGGTTTGCAGTCCGTTCCACCTGAGATCCTATTCTTGCCCAACTTGACCCATCTTAACTTATCAGGGAATCAGCTCATCGCCCTTCCTCCAGAAATCATGAGCTTGATCCACCTTCAGGACATCAATTTAAGCTACAATGAGTTTTCTGAATTTCCCAATGAAATTTGCCAATTGTTGGAACTAAAAAAAATCAGTTTGAATGGAAACCTGATTGGAAAGCTTCCTTCCCAAATCGGGCAATTGACCTCTTTAGAATCGCTTAGTCTCTGTGAAAATCAGTTCGAGAGAATTCCTTTAGAGGCAGTCGCTTTGCCCAATTTAAGGAAGTTAATTCTTTCGCATAACTGGATCAAGCAACTTTCAGCAGAGGATTCGGTCTTCTGTGAAAGGATCCCATCGGTCGAGCTTTTTGGCAATCCTGTAACAGGATCTGTTGAAGAGGATTAAATCAACATTCAGGAGATCCCCATGGCAGCCACTTCTTTGTCTGAGTTCGTCGCAAACAACTACCATATTGTTTATCCAGTGCAGCATCGGTTAGAAGAGACCCATATTTTCCTTCTATGCGAGCATCATGAAAGTGAAGGCCATCGGAAGACCAATGCACTTTTTATCGATACATTTGCCGATCCCAGAAGCCCAGTCCTCGTCGAAGCGGAAAAAACAGGCGTTCAAATTGACCAGAAGACCAATATCCAGTCTGCATACCTTTCCCGTAAGTTTAACGTATTTGGATGGGACAAATCGCGTGTTTCAGAAATGGTTGCTAAAACACCCGAAATGGTCCAAAAGATCGAAGAGATCAGACAATGGGAAATTTCATTGGCTTTGAAAAAAGCAGGCATGGAAAAAACGGGGAAATACAGCCTATCGGAGATTCAAGAGGAATCGGGCAAGCTGCAAAGGGAGTCTTTTGCATTCTATAGAGAAAATGACCTTCTTTTGCCCATGTTCCAGTACATGAACGATCAAGGAGTCTTTCTTGAACGCAATCAGGGGATGATCAAAACAATCGCCCAATTTTCCGGAACGGGAAAGAAACCGGCCTTTTTGATCTCCGGGTTATCCCATTTGGTGCCCAAAGCGTCCTATTCAACCTTTTTCCCAATAGAGTATGCCGATCCGCAGCTGGACGGGATCAATGTGACCGTTCTTCATCCTCGGGAGTCAACATAACATCAATTATCAGACGTTTTTAGAGTCTGGAATAACGCATCTCCTCAGACTGAAATTTGATTTATGCCGCTAATAATCAGTTGTTTAGTATCATAAGGCGCTTGGGATATAGACATCTGCCCCATTATTTCTCATCTTTCTAATTAGTTAAACCTTCATGAAAAACAGATTACAACTAATCTTTATCTGTACACAAACATTAGTTTTTAACTATAATTTCGATCGATAATTAACCTTTCTGTGTGGATTTTAATGAGCGGTAAAATTAATTTTAAGCAAGACTGTAACCCTCTTTATCATATTCCACACAACCCAAATGATGATCCAGATGCAAGTCTAGAAGGTCAGATCCCACCTCAGGCCCTATCGCAGATCTTCTCCTTTATGTTAGGGAACAACCAGCCGGGCGACTTGTTGAACCTGCGCCCAGTCCGCGAAGTCTGCAAGCTGTGGAACCAAGTTGCTGAAGTAGCCATTTTGAAGCCCTATTGGGATATGGTCAAACAACTGCCCTGTTTTAAGCTTTCTCCGTTTGCACAAGTCTTCGAGCAGATCGAAACGGCCAATCCTAGTGTCGCTCAGTCATTTTTTTCCAAATTTCAAGACCTGTCAGCAAAACTGCTTCCCCCTCCAGCCACACTGGTTTTACCTCGGGATTATCAAGGGCTTTTTGATTCCTCATTGGAAAAAATGTGGAGCAAACTATCTCCGATGTTAGGCTTTCAACAGGATGATCCGATTTCTAAGGACGCCATTGAGATCCGCTCATGGCTAAATGATCCAGCAAATGCACAGCATATCAATCACGTTTATGCGCTTGATCTCTCCCATCTTGAATTAGAATTTTTACCGCCGGAAATTGGCCTGTTCACTCAACTTAAGACACTTTCATTACGTTACAACAGCCTTTCCAGCATAACTCCCCAGATCGGCAATCTCGTTCAATTAAGCCATCTTAACGTAGAGCACAACCATCTGAAGGAACTGCCCCCCGAAATCGGCAAGCTTTTGCAATTGAGCTATCTGAACGCATCTCATAACAGGTTGCAGGCCTTGCCGCGGGAGATCGGCAATCTTGTCCGACTTGTCCAACTTTACTTAGAACATAATGAACTGGAATCTTTGCCGCCGGAAATCATTAAGCTGACCCGCCTCTTTCAGTTTTGCGTATATGGCAACAATCTAAGGAACTTGCCTAGCGAAATCCTCAGTCTCGTTACGCCAGATCCTTCTTCTACAGAATCCAAAATGAACTCCCCGTCATAGCCTAGTTATCTGAGTGGAAACTAAGCAAGCGGACAATTTTATCGATTAGACCTCTGCTCAATGAACTGTTTTCTATACCCCTCTTATAATCCTGCAAAGTAAGATTTGGGGTCCCAAGCGGTGCCGATAGCACCGCTGATTCCACCCTATTCGAACCACTGTTTAGAATAACCCCAAAAAAGGCAGCGGCTCGGTTATTGGGAAATTTACATGCGCTATAAAACGACCTCGATGATCTTCCAGGAGAATTGTAAAACCGGGCTTGGTCTGGAGAAACGCACATGACCATTGGCTGTCCAGGTGCTTGATGCGGATGGATATGGACATTTTGCATGCCAAATCGGTTTAGAGGAAGCTGTGTGTTTGCTGGACCTCTTGAACTGTCAATTCCCTCAGCTTCAAAAATCCCCATTGATAAATTTTGGTTGTGGACTTCTCCAAACTGAGCATTCGGATAGGCAGCGGAATGATAAATGACATTCCGTTTGCCTCGTTCATTTTGATCTTCAAGCACTCCGGGAATATCTTGCCAAACGATAAAATAGAGGTCTAAATCCTCTGCATCATAGTTTACAAACTCATTTTTTATCGCCTCAGGAAATTCGTGTAATTGCCTGATGGGCAGTTTGACCGTTAACAATTGCGAAAGGATGGGGTAACCTCTTTGGTATTGACCAATTTGCGGAATGCGGTCCATATGAAGGGCATTGCAAGTCCCTGGTTGTGTCGATCGTCCACTCAAGTCGATAAAGTTAGGATTGCCAATCCCCTGCTGACAACTTCTGATGGGCATTGCCATTGTATTTTGCCAAGAGGCAAGTTCCCTTTCTTCTTCGATCCGTTGTTGTTCCGAACCATTTTTTGCTGAATAACAACAGAAACAATCCAAAAAGCTGTTTAAGAGATCGACAAATGCATTCCATAAGAAGCTAAGAACGCTTTGAGAAGAAGGTTGCTCGGCTGCATTTGTTGCAGAACTTGACTCTGTTTGAGCGCTCTCTTGTACACCAAAGCATTCATCGAGGCTCCTGAGCAATAGGGCTGGATCGTTTTTCGCCCTTTTTTCTCCCCAGTCTCTATCCTCTGTATTGGGCGAGCCGGAATGGTACCAAATTTTGCCGCCTACGTTTTGTTTATCTTGTTGAGGCAACGAGTCAAATATTTCATATGCAATACATCTTATAGCAAGATGTAAATGGTTAGGATTATCTAATGCATGTATTTCGCCATAATTTGCTTCCGAGGGCCTATTCGCTAAATTCCAGACTTGCCAAAATATTTTTTGACGAATTGTTTCGGGAAGATTATCTAATGTTCCTCGAGAATGAACATCTTGAGTGTTAAGCTGATATAGATTCAGAAGATGTCTGTAAGCAGATGTTCTTGCTAATTGCAGATTTAACGACATAATTAAATAAACCCATTTATTTGAATGTAATTTTATTTTATCAAGTGTTAAATGTAAATTATCAAAGATTATTACAAAGTTTATTTATTTTTACAGTCTACATCGGTTTTAGAATGCGTTTTGCTGAAAAGGGTCCCCACCGAAGAAATGGGTGCTCGCCAATGGACGGAAGCATAGAGCAATCGTCAGATCTTGGAATCGGATCATCTGTTCCCATGAAGTGAAGTTCTTTCTGGCATCATACGGTTCAGATCCGAATACCCCTTTTATGGCCGCTTTTTCCATTTGCAAAAGAGCAATCGGAGTGATGATCAAACTGGCAACATTTGTCTTCCACTCTTTGACACGCTCTTCCCATGGCGTATCAGCCCGTGGAAACCACAGTTGAACTGCACTGACTGCCACGATCAAACGGAGCGCTGATGTGATTGCGGCTAAGACAGAATAAAGCACTGTGCCGAATATTAGCAGAAAGCATTTGGTTCGGACGATGAGAGGATGTTCATTAAAATAGAATTTGCACGATATCTCATCTTTTATCCAACGAGGTTCTCCATTAGAGAACAGAATGGTCTGATGGGTAATCTCTTGCGGCACTTCAAGATCAACGTGATTTAATAGAACTGACCAATCGCCTCCCTCATCTAGATCGCCATTTTTAAGACCATAGTCTTCCAATCGCAAGTCAAATAGATTTAAATACCCATTTATCCAACTATCTTCAGATCCAAAGCAATCATGCAAGCTCTTAAGCAGAAGAGCTGGGTTGTCCTTTGCTCTGTTTTCGCCCCAATTTCTATCGTCTGTACTTGGCGAGCCCGAACGGTACCAGATCTTGCCTCCTACCTTCTTTTTATCCCCTTCGTTCAACACGTCAAATAAATCATTTACAGTATACTGCACGGCCAGGTGGAGCCGCTCGAGATGATCAAGGGCATGGATCTTGCCATAGTTTTCCTCTGAAGGTCTGTCTGCTAAGTCCCAAATGTGCCAAAAGAATTTTTGAGCTACGTTTTGTGGAAGCATATCGATAAGCTTTTGATTATCAGGATTCTGAGAGGTGGTTTGGTAAAGGCTAAGCAACTGGAGATATTGATTAGTTCCTTTTAGATCCAATTTAATGACATTGAATCGCTTTTGTTTTTTTAAACCTAATCTAATTATACAAAAATTAACTGTTTTATTCATTATTAACGTTTTAATTGTCATTGCGTGTTGGTTTGCTATAGTTTAATTACACTGGACACTGTTTATAAGGCTAAGGTATAATGCTCTCAAAAAATTATTTGGGAGATCTTTCTATGGCAGGACAAGCCCTCGGTGCGCTAGCTAACCAATCCGGCCCGCTTACATTTCCCGATGACTTTACGATTTCTGGATTTTACAATAGTCCGGTCAGCAATATGGTCGGATACTTTCCAGCTGTCGGAACTGCTGTGGGGCTGGGAAGGATCGCCTTCACGGTATACCAGATCGCAACAGAACCTTATTCACGCGAACTGCGCGACCGGTGCATTGCCCAGCTGGTTAGAGGTGTATTAGAGACATTTGCCCTAGGTATTGCGCTTGCCGTATACGACTTGATCCAGAAGATCCAGTTCGCTCCTTCCTTTCAGACAATGACGCCATTTCAAGCCCTCTTTGATACTTCGCAGGCAAGGACGATTGGAACTGCTTCTGAGGCATCGATCGAGCTTGACCGGTTTACCCAGATCAGTTCCCATCAATTTGCAGACCACGCTCCTCAATTAGTCGCCTTTTACCACAGCAAACCACCTCAGGAACAACTGCTCCAACAATATGCTGGATATCGGTCGCAAGGAAACCATGCATTGAGGAACCAACAGATTTTTGCCGGTGCAGACTTTTACACGCGCCACGGAATCATGCATGCCTGTTTTGTCGCTCAGATGATCCCCCATTTCATTCAGCACTACCGCGATTTGGGTCATGTGGAAGCATTGGCGATGACGCAAGAAGATATCGCAGCCATGCAGGTCGTTGGATTTTTACACGACTACGGCCGGATTGCTTTGCAGGACGATCTAGGAAGAGACTCGCCCCGTTCTGAAATGATCAGCCAACGCGCCGCTAGCGATTATTTGGTCCACATCATGGGATTTGCTCCTGATCGCGCCGAGCGTTTTGCGCGGGCGATCACATCGACTCATATGCCGATGAATGCGGAAAAACCGTTGTTTGCCCAAATTCTCCAATCGGCTGATAGTTTGGCGATCCATCGTGCAGACGATTGGCAGTTCGATCATCGCCATATCGATGCGTTCCGCTGGATCGATCTGCAAGTTACAGAAGAAGCTCAGCGGACGAATCCCCGCGAAAGAATATTCCAGATCGCCGATGCAGCAAAGCTCTTCCTCGTCGATCTCGGAGACTCTCCTCATAATGCAACAGGCCTGTCCGCTGCTTATCGAGGACAAGCGATCGCTGGTCAATTTTCCCTCGAAACAAAGCGGCAATACGAAACAAGCCCCCAATGCTATCAGCTTATGGCTGACCGCTTGCGCCGTTTTCTTGCATAAGACATCTCTAGGGATAAAAGAGGCTTTCAGTTGATTTTTAGTCCTCATTTTCCTTAAAACTCGATCTTCTATTTTTTCCTTCCCATTTTTTTGTCGTGTTTGTAAGTTGAAAACTTATCAGGTTTTGAGCTTATAGAAATCAATGCACCCCTTCTATAATAGGCGTTATTGCTAATAGCCAAATTCCTGGTGATTTTGAGAATCGAAGTTTGACACAAGGATTTTTCTATGAAAAAGCAATTCTTATCTCTACTAACTCTAAGCATGCTGAGCGCTACAATCAGTTTGTCAGCTGATGCTCCTGCAGCCCCATCGAATGCTGTTCCAGCTCAGCCGATAACAACGGTTAGCCCTCGCTGTTCTAATCAGAGATCATTTGACCTCTGGGCCGACTTCTTGTGGTGGTCCGCAAATTTTAATCTCCCAACTAGTTTTACGTTTGGTCAGACTCAAAAATTTTTCACGTCGGGAAATTTTAATGTTACAGATCAAGATATCTCTCTTCATATCAAACGCCCACCTGCTTCGTGGGATCCAGGCGTTCGGTTGGGAATGGGCTGGAATACAGGGTATGATAACTGGGACGTACAAGGATTCTGGACCTATTTTTACAATGATACCGAACTAAATCTAAAGTCGAGCGAAGGAGAGATTTTTACTTCATTCAAGAAAGAGAGAAGTAAGCTGCGTTTGCGCTACAACTGCGCAGATGCGGAATTAGGAAAGCAGTATTTTGTCAGCAGCCACTTTTATATTCGTCCTTTTACTGGAATACATGCCGTTTGGTTATCTCAACATGACAGTCTCCACCTAAAGGAAAGCATCAACAACCAGACACAGTTTGATCAACCTGTTGATGTCAAATTAGATCTTGATCTCTGGGGCGTTGGGCCCAGAATCGGTTTTAATTCAAACTGGGGCGATTTCAAAGGGTTTACTTTAGTAGGCAATATCTCTGCATCGATGTTGTATGGAAAATCGCTTGCCAAAGCAAATATTGATATTAAGTCGATTAATCCCTCACAAAATCCCGCTTTTTTGGATAAAACTTCCACGGAAGTCCATGCTAGAGACAAAGAATATTGGGAATTGATACCGACCTTGCAGATGCTGCTTGGAGTTTCATATGGTTGCTGCTTTAATAAGGAGCGTAGTCAATTCAGAGTAAGTGCGGGTTGGGAGACCAACTTTCTTTGGGAAGCTGCAAATCTGATAGTCGTTGAACGGGCTATTAGCATGCAAGGGCTTACCCTCGACTTCCGTTTTGATTTTTAATCGTATTTAAAAAAGGACAAACAGGATGGAAACAGTCTATTTTGCCTATCTAGCCTATGCAGGAATTGGTGTTGTTTCTGGCGTCATGGCAGGATTGCTGGGCATCGGAGGAGGACTGATCACAGTCCCCTCCCTGTTCTTCCTGTTTTCCTATTTGAAGTTTCCGCAGGCCTATGTGATGCATCTTGCAATAGGTACATCGCTTGCCGCGATGATTTTCAATACCCTTTCATCCTCGCGTGCCCATAACAAGAAAAGAGCTGTCATGTGGCCTCTATTCAAAAAAACTGTCCCAGGACTTGTTTTGGGTGGGATTATCGGTGGAGTTGTTGCAGATTATATCTCAAGCGTCATCTTGGAAATCATTTTTGGAGTGTTCTTGTGCTTTATCGGATTTCTATTCTTCCGCAGGATACAGCCCCATTTTAAAGAGTGTTCAGTTCCCAAAAATCCCATTTTTTCCCTGATTTTTATGGCGATTGGGATCTTTTCGGTGATCTTGGGGCTTGGAGGCGGGCTATTTTCTGTGCCCACGCTGACAGCCTTTCGGGTTCCTCAAAAAAGCGCGATTGCGACATCGGCTGTCATCACCTGCTTGATGACCTTTATCGGAGCGATCGCATTTTTAATCCTAGGTTTGGAGACTGCTCAGCTCCCTGACTCATTGGGATTTATTAATATTCCCGCATTTCTGATCATAGGGATCGTTTCTGTATTCTTTGCTCCTCTTGGCGTTAAATGGGCCCATGAGCTTCCCGATCAAATTTTGAGAAGAATATTTGGAATTGTATTAATTTTGACCGGCATTACGATGTTGGTCTAACCTGCAGCAAAGAGTAGAATGCCTACGTATTTAACTGGATTTAAGATCATTCGTCCCCGTTTCGAGCTTGAACAAGAGAGGAGCTTGGAGTGGATTGCCAATGCACATTCCCGGGCGGAAGCTGCACGCTCTGGGTCTTCCGATCCAAGCTTTCTTGAGGAGATCAGAAAAGGGCTCTTTAAAGTCGGCTTTGGCAAAGACAAGATCCAAAAAAGAGGGATTCAGATCGAAGATTTCTTTTCCGACGATTGGGCCAACATGTCGATCTATCCGCTCGATTCTTCTCCTTCGGGGGTAGGATTCAAAGGACGCTCGCAGGCCTTTAACAAGGAAGTCTCTGGTGTGTTTGATGCTTTCTATCCGGAAGGATCTTCCTTTCCAGACCATTTGATCCATGTGACATGTACGGGATACGTCGCCCCTAGCCCTGCCCAGCAGATCGTCTCAAGAAGGGATCAAGGCGGGAAGACAGCCGTTACCCATGCCTACCATATGGGATGTTATGCATCGATCCCAGCTTTGAGAATCGGTTCCGGGTACCTCCACCTCCCCTCCCCTGCTACCCCATTACAGGTCGATATCGTCCATACAGAGGTCTGCAGCCTGCATATGCACCCTCTCAAACATTCGATCGAACAGCTGATCGTCCAAAGCCTATTTGCCGATGGGTTTATCAAATACAGCCTGACCAACGGGAAAACCATTGAGCCGGGTCCTGCGCTGCTGATCCATTCCCTCCACGAAGAAACGATCCCCGATACATTAGCGAGCATGACCTGGTCCTGCGAGGACCATGGGCTGGCCATGACGCTTGCTAAAGAGGTCCCGGCGCAGATCTCATCTGCATTGCCTGGCTTTATCCAAAGGCTCTGGAAAAAGGCGGAGCTGCAAGAGCAAGGGCGCACCCTTTTTGCTGTTCATCCCGGAGGCCCTAAAATCCTCCTCCAAGTGCAGCAGCTTCTAGGATTGGACTCTGGACAGTTGAGCCACTCCCAAGAGATCTTAAAGACTTGTGGAAATATGTCCTCGGCGACCCTTCCCCATATTTGGGACCTTATTTTATCGGATCATCAGGTTCCAGAAGGAACGCAAATTGTTAGTTTAGCTTTTGGCCCAGGATTGAGCATCTCTGGCGCCTTATTTGAAAAACGGAGGAACTAGCCAATGCACCTTCTTTTGACGATACCCTTTCTTGTTCAAGGGGTCGCAATCGTGCTCGATGAGTATGTGTTTCATCGGAAGCGAGGGTTGCCGCGCTGGGAAAGGATCGGCCATCCTTTGGACACATTGACAGTATTGACCTGCCTCCTCTTTATTCTTTTAGTCCCCTTCACAGCAACGGCATTTAAAATCTATGTCGTCCTTGGCCTTTTCTCTTGCATCTTCGTGACCAAGGATGAATTCGTTCATAAAGAATGCTGTCCCGCATCGGAGCAATGGCTCCACTCGGTCCTCTTCATCAATCACCCTATTCTTTTAGCTGCCGCAAGTTTGATGTGGCCGTTTTTGCATTCCAATGAACCGCCCTATTGGCTTTTAAGGTGGTTTAATGAACCTGCGTTTTTTAAACTCTTCCTGCAGATCCAGACGATCTTTGTGGCTTTTTTCATGTTTTATCAAGCGATCTACTGGAACTTAATATGGAAGGAACCAAAAAAGACAGAGAATGACACCATATGATTAACAACTCCTTCTATGACGATCTCAACGATGCTTGGTATGAAGAAGAATGCCACCCGATCGCACTTTTGCGCGCTGAAAACGCAGTCCGCAATCCTTGGATTTTGAAAACGGTTCGGGATTATGGAAAAAAAGGGTGCCGCATCCTGGACATCGGTTGCGGAGGGGGCCTTCTCACCAATGAACTGAGCAGAGCGGGCCATATCGTCACAGGGATCGATCTTTCTCAATCTAGCCTCGACCAGGCCAAAAAAAGGGATGAGAGCAAAAGGGTCGAGTACATCTATTGCAACGCAGAAAAGATCCCTTTTGAAGATGAGACGTTCGATGTGGTCTGTGCAATGGACTTTTTAGAGCATGTCGAAAAACCTGAGGCGATCATTCAAGAGGCCAGCCGGCTGCTTAAGCCGGGCGGCCTCTTTTTTTTCCATACCTTCAACCGCAATATTTGGAGCTATCTGCTGGTGATTAAGTGCGTTGAATGGCTGGTGCCTAATGTTCCGCGTAACATGCATGTCTATGACTTATTTATCCGTCCAGACGAGTTGAAAAGCATGTGCTTAAAATCGGGACTTCACATGAGATCGATCCAAGGACTAATGCCCGATATGAAGAGCAGAGGGTTTTGGAAAAGCTTTGCCAAAAGGAAGATCTCTTCCGACTTCCGCTTTGTCTTCACACCCTCAATCAAAGTCGGATTTGTGGGATTTGCTTGCAAAGGCTAATAGCCTCTCTATTCAAGATTTAAAGTAGATCATTTGCAAGGCGTCTTTGGGAAGGATACGGTTAGAGGCCATCCCTGTTCCTAAAGCGCTCATCACCTCGATGAGTTCCGGCTCGGGATCCGTTAGATTGGGATCTTCCTGTAAAATTTGAGAAAAGCCTAATCTCTCCTCTTTTTCAAGCAAAGTCTCATGAGCATCTGAAAGCGCCAGAAGTCTTTTCGCCGCTGGTTTAACTTGATGAACCTCTTCAAAATAGTCCTTTCCTGACACGAGATGATATGCGATCCTAAAGAGTCCATAGCTATCTGCTTTTTTTCCCGATCTTATTTTTGAGGGTCTAATATTTTCTACTGGATGATAAACAAAATCACCGCCTCGGCTCATTCTTAGACTTTTCCCTTCTTGTGTTGAACAGCCAAAATCAATCAATTGCACTTTTCCTGAAGGAAGCATAATCACGTTAGATAGTTTTATATCACGGTGGCAAATACCTTTATCGTGGAAGGCTGCAACACCCTCGCAAAGGCCTTTTAAGATTTCTCTGATTTGATCCTTTGAAAATTTTTGATTGACATGCCTCCAAAATTCTGGTCCAAAGAAAATGCGAAAAATCTCATTATTAAACACATTTTGAAACGGAGATTTTTCGATGAAGAAAAGCAAATTTACAGACGAACAGATTGCTTTTGCCTTA
>JAFEGU010000343.1 GCA_018239725.1 Verrucomicrobiota bacterium
CATCATGGCCTCCCCAGAGGCTAATATAACCGTTTTTTTCTAAATATTTTCGTTCGATTTCAAAGAAAAAATTACAAATTAGGTTTGTTATGGAATTAGAAATGCCATCATATTCACAAGTTAAGCCAGTTTCTCTTTCGAAGGTGATCAGCGGATCCGCTTTGATTGCAGGGACTGCAATCGGCGCTGGGATGCTCGCAATCCCGCTCGTTACCGCGCAGTCAGGCTTTTTTCCAGCTGTTGCGACCTCCATTTTAGTTTGGCTCTTCATGTTGTCGACAGGACTTCTCTTTATGGAAGCTGCGCTATGGATGCCAAAAGGATCGAATATCTTAAGCATGTCGAGCCAATTGCTCGGTAGATCAGGAAAGTATGCGGCAGGAGGGATGTTCTTGTTCCTCTATTACTGCTTGATCGTCGCGTATTTTGCAGGCGGCGCCCCTCTTTTATCAGGCGTTCTGTCCGACCTTTTTGGAGTTTCCTTGTCGGGATGGGGAAGCTATCTGGTCTTTGGGGGGATTTTCGGAATCATCGTTGCCAAGGGGGCAAAGGCGATCGACAGGGTCAATTTGACATTGACGATTGCGATGATCATTGCTTACGTCACGTTGATCAGCGCCGGCAGCACAGAGGTCTCTTCGAACCTGCTTTCCAGGGCCAACTGGCCAGGCTTTTATCTTGCGCTGCCGATCTTATTCGGAGCGTTTGGATACCACAACGTGATCCCATCAGTCTGCACCTACCTGGAAAGGGATAGGAAAAGCATCCGCCTTTCGATCATTTGCGGAACAACATTAGCTTTGAGCGTCTACTTGCTTTGGCAATGGCTGATCATCGGATCGATCCCACAAGAGATGATCATCAAGACCCTTGAGGCGGGACAGCCTGTAACCCAGGCGTTGCAAGCGATGACAGGCAACTCCTGGATCTATCCAATTGGACGGTTCTTTGCGTTTTTTGCACTGACCACTTCGCTGCTCGGCGTTGCCTTTTCGATGGTCGATTTCTTAAGCGATGGTTTGAAGCTGAAACGGGAAGGATTAAACCGGATTGCATTAGCGATGCTGACCTTTGTTCCGCCGGGAGTTTGCGCTGCCGTGAACCCGACGATCTTTCAGAAGGCGCTTGGACTGGCAGGTGGATTCGGCGAGGCTTTTCTCAATGGGCTTCTTCCTGTGCTTTTAGTCTGGACGGGAAGATACCGTTTCAAACAAGAATCGGTTGATCCTCTTCTAGGTGGAAAAACGATGCTAGGAGCCTTAGCTTTATTCAGCCTAGGCGTCATCTGCCTCGAAGCGTATCTGTTGCTGAGTTGATAGAAAAGCGTGCGGGTTTTGGTAGCAAAACCCGCTTTGTACATTAGTTTTTTTAAATCATTAATTGTTAAGTGTTTATGACTTAAAAAACAAGATAACTTCTAAAATTGAGCTTTTAAACTGTTCGTCATTTTTGCTAACTCTTAAGAAAAATGACGATATGATGGCCTATCGTCAATTTAGTTCTTCATAATTTGGCATAACCTTTTGTTATTTAGTGATTTGCAAAAGAAATGGAATTGACTAAGAAAGCGCGAATTTGGACCCGAATGGGCTGTGTTGAAAAATTCTCTTTCAACGCAACGAAATAAGGTGGTGGTCGCCCCTACTCCCTGCCTTTAGGCTGCTGCTCTCATCATTTTGTTCAGAATTAAGCATTTCAGCCTACTTTCCAC
>JAFEGU010000344.1 GCA_018239725.1 Verrucomicrobiota bacterium
CGTACCGATCTTTTGGATTTCTTCTTCAACCTCTAACGCAAGCGCTCCCGTCTTTCCAATTTCCCTCCAGATATCATGAGCAATTTTTGCACTTGCGTTTTTGACATAATCAGCAAATTCCGGATCTAATGGATTATTATTAATTACTCCCTCAGTACAAGCGATCGCTTGGTCAACACTTAATGCATCTTTTAGGTGAGAAACCTGCTCGATGATCTGCGCTTCTTTTGAAGGGCATTCCGATGATGTGGTACTTGAAGAAACTTTATTTTCAGATGCTTCCTTGTCATCATCTGGAGACAATGCTGCTGCAGCTGCACTAGCTGCCGCAGCAGCACCTTTTGCTACACAAGCACTTACTGCATATGTCACAGCGCCAACAACGACGACGACACCGGCTCCTATGAGGATCTCTTCCTTATGATGCCGAATAAACTTTTCAACTTTATGCGCACAGCGTTTGATCGCTTTTTTTGCCGACTTCCAAAAGTCGCAAGGTAACTGTTGAAAATAATCATCAGACCAAAGGGCAGTGCAAGCTGAACCATCAAGGAACTGATCAGCATTTAGCCAAAGATTGCAAGGATCCTCTCCTTCTTCATCAATCAAGAGGTCGATAATATCTCGGTAGAGCGCATTAGACTCTTCTAAAGAAGATGCCGCTCCACCATATTGCGCTAGTCGAATAACTAACAACTTGAGTTCATTGAGCGCCTGGGGATTAATATTTTCATCGCTTTGAAGATCGTGTGCTAATCTCTCCAGCCTCTCTACGAGAAGAAGCAGCCCCTCATATGAAGAATCAAAATCACTCCACATTTCATCCATTGGCTTTTGTACTTCAATGGTAATTGACGTGACATCCGCGGAAAGCTGAGGTAGAGGAGTTAAAAGAGCCGATTGCAGAACCAGCAGCACTTTTGCACTTGTTCGTTTGAGCAACTTAGCAATCGAGTTAGCACTTCGAAAATAACGGAATTCCATAAGCAACCTGGGTCTTAGTAGAAACTAAAAAATGGTTGCTAAAGAATTGAACTAAAATATTTCCTGAAAGTCAATCAGCAAAACTGTATTGGACTAATACCGAAACTGATCCTAGAGGGAATGTCCCCCTTATCCCTACTGTTTCCTGTTCGCTAACGATTGGCCGAGAAGGCCGCGAACTTCCATTTTCCGAGAAGAAACTTCGACGAGGTCTTTATCAAAGACGATCCGGTTCGGCTCAAAAAGAAGGACCAAGCAAGAGCCGCCAAAGGAAAAATACCCTTTTTCATCCCCCTTGGAACAAGGCTGGCCTGAAGTAAAGGTCTGATGGATGCTGCCGACATTGGTCGCACCGATCTCGATGTAGAGGATCGAACCGAAATGCTGCGTTTCAATAACTGTTATCAC
>JAFEGU010000345.1 GCA_018239725.1 Verrucomicrobiota bacterium
CTCCTGGCGGCAAACCCTGCGGACGTTGTCAAACAGCTTTACATTCTCAATGTGCTCATCGAAACCAATGGCCTTCAGAGTAGGAATTTCAACCTCTAAAGGATCGAATACGGGTTTTTCCTCGATATAGCTATATTGGCGAATAAAGTCTACCCCGCTAAAGGGGCGCTCGTACTCCTGTTCCAGAAGCTGCTTCCAGTCCCGCTCCCAATAGTGCCTCCATGTGGCAAACTTCTTGTCCATCTCGTCGCGCGTCCTGACCCAGCTATAATGGTGGACAAGAGGGGAACCGTCCGCTCCTTTGACGTGGATCATTTTTTTGCCGGGGACGCTCAAGTAAAGCCCCATCCGCTCATGCTCGTCCCAGTACATCTCAGGCTTGAGAAGGTCTTTTCTGATCAATAAGGACATGTCATCGTCGGTAACGGCGCGGTAGCGCGCCTCGCGGAAGTACCAGTAGCAGGAAAAACGCATGGCGCTGTGGTTTTGATAATCTTGGGTGTCCAGCCAATCGGAGAACCTCTTTCCTTCGGTGATCTCATCTCCGTCGCAGTAGTAGAGGTAATCGATCTCGTCCTTAATGAAAAAGTAGGAGATCCACCGTCCTATATTATGGCATTCCAGGCGCCATAGGGGATGCTCTAAAGAGATGGAGGAGTAGGTGTTGTAAGAGCGATTGGGATCGAAGGCGAACTCGACGAACTGAACATCGGGATAGGTTCTGTAGACCTCTTCTAAAAGAGCGTAGTTTTCAGGGGATCCGTCAAAAAAATGATCGCATACGGTCACGAGGATCTGATCGGAAAAGTGTCTTGCCCCTTCAATGCAGCTCTTAAAAAAGCGCCAATCGTTGCTGCAGAAACTAAATATCGAAGCGATCTTATGGTTGCTCATATCAGGTCCTTTAACCGACGAGATGCTTGGTACTGTTCGATCACAACCGTCGAAGGATCGATCTGCTCTGCCGGAGCATCAAAGACCTTGCAGTAGCCGATGGGAAGCTTGCCGACTTTCAGACCTTGAAATTGTCCGATCATTTGCAGCAACGACGTTTGGTCTAAAAAGAACAAGTTGACGACATCATCTTTGACCTTGTCCTTGCAGAGTTGGACCCATTCTTCGACAAATCGGACCATTTTTGGATTGTAGTTAAGGAAGATCGACCCTGCATGGAGCTTCATCCAAGGATCGTCTTTATAGGCCTCCACTTCGCGGACGGCGATGTCAAATTCCTGAAATTGTTCAAATCGGGGTCTATTCTTGAAGGCTCCATCCGCATCCACCCAAAATAGAGGCCGTTTAAATTGCAGGAGCTTTTCTGCGATGAACTCAGGCTTTTTCGCCACATTGCGCAACCAGGACCCCTGCGACTTGATCCCTTCCACATAATGATCGATATTGAAGCGGCGGCACGAGTCGATCAAACGTTTGACCTCATCCTGATAAGGAGTGTCCACAGTGAAGAAACTGATGACTAAGGGAGTAGTGTTTGCTTGCATAGGCTTTGCATAGCATTAAATTTTTTTTTGTGCTATCGATCAATCGAGGAATGCAACAATCTCAATTGGAAACTTTCCAATGCCGAACTCTTTCGATCTGTTCGATACGCTTCTCGGACGTCTGCACTGCCATCCTGATTCGATCTTTTATCAGGTCCAAAACCGGTTCCCGTTTCCCGGCTTTGTTTTCTTTAGGATGATGGCCGAAGCTCAATCGGATAAAACGCTTCCCGATATCTATAGGCATTTCGAAAAACTGACTGGGATTTCAGAAAAAGAAGCGCTTGCTTTAATGGACTTTGAATTTCAGACAGAGCTCACCCAAATTTATCCTATTATGGAGAATCTGCGTTTGGTAGAAGAGGGAGACTTGATCGTCTCTGATACTTACTACAATGCGGACCAGATCAAGCAGATCTTAAATAAGATAGGCCTCACAAAAAAGGTGCACATCTATGCAACGCCGCGCGGCAAAAGCGCTGGAACGATCTGGGAAAAGATCAAATCGGAGCACAGCATTGCCAAGCATGTCGGAGATTCCCGCCACTCCGATGTAGACTCTCCAATAGCAAATAACATCGATGCCGTTCATTACAAAAATAGCCAGCTCTCTTCTTATGAACTGCAGATGGTCTCATTTGGGCAAGAGGCGCTGGCTTTCCTCATGCGCGCTTTGCGGCTGCAAAATCCCTATCCGCCCGATTCTCCGGAATACCTTCTTTGGAACGACCAGTGCCAGATCAATATCCCTCTTTTACTCCAAGCGAGCCTATATCTTGATGCATTCAGCAGAAAAAAGAAAAAGAAGAGGATCCTCTTTACAACACGCGACGGATGCCTTTGGATCCAGCTTTTCCAGAAATTATTCCCCGACTACGAATCGATCGTTTTTCATTCTTCCCGCTACGCTTATATCTTCCCATCGTCAAGCTACATCGATTATGTGAAAGAACTGTATACAGACGACACGCTGATCGTTGATTCCCACGGATCAGGAATCTCTTGCACCCAGTTTTTTAAAAAGCATCTAAACAAGCGCCCTGTCTACCTTTCGATTGTGAACAACAAAAAAACGCAGAATGCGATCCTCCGCGTCGACGGACGGCACGAGACGGTGGAAAAGCTCAACTACGATCTGATCGGCACACTTTATGATATGAAAGGAAAAGAACCTCTTCGGTGCGAGATCGAATATGACACCAGGTTTGTCGAACCTAGCCATCTCTGCGTGAAGAAGTGTGTAGCGATCCTGGATGAATATGCTCCACAGCCATTTGATCAACGCGTTGTGCAATGGGCATCTGATCTTGCCTGGTCGGGACTTGCCATCGACCGGTTTGTCGACCATGCTCCCCATCATGTCCACCTCAAGGAAAATGGAAGGACAAAGCACCTTCATATTCTATGCTCCGGCCATCAAATGGAGACCTGTCCTGAAAATGTCTAGAAAACAAGTCGCCTCCCCTATAAGCTGATGAGAACAGGAACCTGAAGATCTGCTATCGACACTCTCTTATCCATTCACTAAACATCTATTGGTTGAGAAAAAACTATGATCCCTTTTTTACCATTAGCAACAATGGGCGCTTTTGGAACAGCCTATGCCCAATCTGACTTCGTCGGAAAAATCATCATCCTCGGCCTGATCGCTTTGTCGGCTATTTGTTGGATCGTGCTTATCCATAAGATCTGGGTCACGCGCCATGTCCGGGCGCTCTCTGCTTCCTTTGCGAGCGCATTTGAAAAAAACCAGGAGCTCCTGCTGCAGTTGGATTTGAATCAACTTCCTAAACCCCATCACAAACAAATCCCTCATCCGTTCGGCCTGATCTTTCAAGAAACGAAAAATAAGACGATCGAGATCTTAAACAAAAACCACTACTTCATCTCTCAAACAAATCCTAAAGAATCGACGCAGGTCTACCTTTCTCCGACCGATCTCGAAATTTTAGAGACCCATGTCCTGACAACTGTCTCCGCTCAAAAAAAGGGGCTCGAAAAAAACCTGTACATCCTTTCGACGATTGTCACTTTGGCTCCATTCTTGGGATTGCTCGGCACCGTTTGGGGGATCCTTGTTACATTCTCAGAACTGCACTCGGGAGGCTCTGTCGGATCCAACATGGCAGTCCTCGGCGGGATATCGACAGCATTGGCTACAACTGTATTAGGACTGATCATCGCCATCCCTGCCCTTGTGTCCTATAATTACCTGAAAAGCGCCCTCGGCAATTACTCCTCTGATATGGAAGACTTTTTGTACCGCCTCCTCTCGGCAATCGAGCTCCAGTACCGCAAAGTCGATACGCGATAAATTAATGGAGGAGAAGTGTAATGCGTAAAAGCCGATTGTCGTTTAAACAGGATCTGCATGCTGATGACATCCACATCAATTTAACGCCTTTAATCGATGTCGTCTTCGTCGTGCTGATCATGTTCATCATCATTGCTCCAATGCTGGAGCTTGACCGGGTCCAGCTCGCCTCTTCCGCCCAACGCGATAATAAGGAAATGGCCGTCGTCCAAGAGAGCGGGCCGATCACGATCCATGTGCATGAAGATGATTCGATCTGGTTCAACAAGAAGCTTGTCTCAGAGCAGCAGCTTTTGGCCTTTCTAAAAGAAGCTAAAAGGGTCCACCCCAACCAAGTTCCCCAATTGTTCCATGACAAAAAGGCCCATTTCGGCACTTACCAGACAGTTAAAAATGCCATTGAGATCGCTGGATTTGAACAATTAGACGTCATTTTACAGCCTAGTTAAGGATCATTTCATGCCAGATCCCATCTCCAAAAAAATCAAGATCGCTGTGCTGTCGGTCCACATCCTTTTTTTGGGGATCATCTTTTTTGGCTCTTCGCTAATGCCTCCTAAAAAAAAGCACAAGCCTCTGATCGTTAAAACAATTGTCCCAAAACCTACTATCGCAATTGCACAGCCACAAAAACCTAAGCAAGCGCCAGCCAAGCCATCCGCTTCGGCTTCAGCAAAGCCCGCCGCACCCCCAAAGCCAAAGATCGAAAAGCCTGCTGCGCCAGCTAAAGCTCCAGCTCCCCCAGCTCCAAAAGCTCAGCCCGTCAAAGCTCCAACGCCGCCAGCGCCCAAACAAAAGCCTGAACCGAAAAAAGACCCTGCCATCGCTGACAAGGTGATCAATAAAAATGCTAAAGCTCAGCCGAAAAAAGAGGCCAAGCCTGAGAACCGCGCCAAAATTTCCGATCAGCTTAAGAAAGAATTAGCTGAGAGCATCGCTAAGATCGAAGGAAAAAAACAAACCCTCTCCCAAAAACAGCAGACAAGCCGAACACAGAGCTTTACACCCATTCAACTGCAGATCGATTCGATCGAAACTGGATCTTGGGAAGACGCCGACTCTGATTATCCCAATTTAATGATCGGCTATCTGCATCAGTCTCTGCATCTTCCAGAATTTGGAGAGGTAAAAATTCAATTGACCTTGCGTCAAGACGGCAGTGTTGCTAAATTGGTAGTTCTCAACACAGAAAGCGATAAGAACAAGCGCTACTTGGAAGGGAGCCTGCCAAAGTTGCAGTTCCCCTCCTTTAATGGTTCTTTTGCTAAGAAAAAAGAACACACATTTATTCTGACTTTCTGTAATGAAATCTAAGCTAAGGAGGTGTGCTATGAAATGGATTGTGAGGATGATTGCTGCTCTCCCTTTGCTTGCTTGCGCGCAAGAACAACAAAATGCAGGGGAGATCCGCGTCCATCTTTCCACGCAAAGCCAGCTAAGTCCTATTTACGTAGGAAAATTGCAGCCTCTGAATGCCTCTTTCGATCCCTCTTATCTCAACCAGCTTGAAGCGATATTGCAGTACGACCTCAATTACAATGGATCATCGCAAGTCTCGTCACGTACCGCAGAAAAAGAAAAGGTCCTGCAAGCTGCCAACCAGACATCTTCCTTAAATCCCCAAACGTGGAAAAATTTCAGCATCCCTTTTGTCGTTAAGTGGACTCTCTCTGGAAAAACATTGAGCGCATCAGTCCTTGCCTCCCAGTCCGGATCAGTTAAACATTTTAATGACATTGCACTGACAGGAGACTTGAACAATGATCGTAGGCAGATCCACAAACTTGCCGACGGGATCACAAAGGCGTTATTTAATTCGGAAGGGATTGCCAACACGAGGATCCTCTACTCCTACCAAGTCAAAAATCCCAAGCCCGATGGATCGGAATGGATCTCCGAGATCTGGGAATGCGATTGGGATGGGGCCAACGCACGTCAAATCACGCGCGAAGGGAGCTACTGCGTCACACCAGTCCTTGTCCCTCATAGCTCCCAATATGCTAACGACCGCTTTGTCTACGTCTCCTACAAACTGGGACAGCCGAAGATCTACATCGCTTCGCTGAAAGAAGGTTTAGGAAAAAGGTTGGTCGATCTGCGCGGCAACCAGTTGCTTCCCTGCATCTCAAAAAATCGGGATAAGATCGCCTTTATTTCAGATGCGGGCGGACGCACCGACCTTTTCTTGCAGCCGCTCAATCCGCAAACAGGCGAAGTCGGAAAACCTGTCCAACTCTACTCCTATCCCCGCTCGACTCAAGCCTCTCCAACATTTAGCCCCGATGCATCCAAAATCGCTTTTGTATCGGATAAGGATGGGGGCATGCGGATCTATGTGATCAGCGCGGTCCCTAGCGAAAATAGGGCTAATGCGATCATGGTCTCGAAACAAAATCGGGAAAATTCATGCCCATGTTGGTCGCCTGATGGAAGAAAATTAGCCTATAGTGCTAAAACAAATGGAACACGGCAGATCTGGATTTACGATTTCGCAACTGGAGAAGAATCTCAATTGACATCAGGGCCCGGCAATAAGGAAAACCCTTATTGGGCGCCTGATAGCAAGCATATTGTATTTAACTCGACCGATGGTGCATCTTCCGAATTATATATCGTAAATACAAACCAGCCCGATGTGTTGAAAATTTCACGGGGTCCCGGAAAAAAACATTATCCGACTTGGGGCGCCCGTTAACGAATCTAAAGAGAGGAAAACATGAAAAAGAGCTTTTTCGTATTATCACTGATCTGCACTGCATGCTCAATGCTTGCAACAGGTTGCAAAAGCAAAAATGGCAATGTTTGGGACGATAACCAAACTGCGGGTAATTACAAAGGTTCCCGATCGCTTTGGGGCAGCGAAGAAACCGCTCAAGACGAAGGATTTTTCGGTCCTAGCGATGAAGATTTCATCTCCTTAAAAGATGAAGACCTGAAAGGGCAATTTGCCGACGGCGCGATCCCTCAGCCAAAATCTTCACCTGGTGAAAGCGGCAGCGGCCTCCCAGGAATCTCCGGATTCCGCACGCCATCTGGGCAAGAAGCAGCGATCTTCAACAATGTCTATTTCAATACGGACGACCACATCCTCCGCGGCAAAGAATATACTGCTGCGCTCGATCGGATGGCGCAATACCTGAAATCGCACCCGAACATGTATATCTTTGTGTCGGGGCACTGCGATGAACGAGGACCTGAAGCCTATAACCTCGCTTTAGGAACACGCCGCGCCAACTATATCCGCAGCTACCTTGTCAAGAATGGGATCGATCTCAATCGGATCCACACCATTTCTTACGGGAAAGAACGTCCTTGCGACCTCGGACACAATGCGGAAGCCTGGTCGCATAACCGACGCGCTGAATTCAAAATCTACGACAAACAGTAACAATTATGAAATACGTCGCAAGCTCTTTGCCTTTTATCTTTGGACTTGTCCTCTGCGGCTGCGGATCTCAACTGAGCTCCCGCCAAAACACAAGCTACCGATCCGACATGTCGATTGATGAGATGCGCTTAGAGCTTGCTGATGTCAAACACGATTTAAAAAGCACGCAGGTTGAGCTCAACCTTCTCGACGAACGGCTCAAAAAGCAGGCAAGTTCGCTTTCATCGACAGCTAAAGCTGCTGGAGACTCCGCTGCCGGCGCCTCCCAAGTAGCAAGCCTTGAAAGGAGGATTGCCGACCTTGAAAAGTGGCTCGAAAAAACAAGCGCCGATTTAAGGAACTTAAGCACGCATGCCAATCAAGCCCTCGCTAAACTGAGCAGCTTAGAGCAGGAAGTGTCGTCGCATGAAAAGCGCCTCGACGAAGTCGTTAAGCTCAAAGGGACTCTAACATCGATCTCCAATGCGATCGGACAGACATCCTCCTCTTCTTCCGTTAGTTCGAACAGAACGTACAAGGTCAAAGCAGGCGATTCTCTCGATAGGATTGCACGCAACCACAAGACGAGCATTGCATCTCTAAAAAACCTGAACAACTTAAAGAACGACAAGATCGTCGTTGGGCAAGAACTCAGGATCCCCGATGAAGCCCCATGATTACTCAAAGTCAAGCATCGGCATTTTTGATTCTGGATTTGGCGGTCTGACAGTCATGCGCGCTATCCGTGCGCAGATGCCTAACGAACATATCATCTATTTTGGAGATACGGCAAGGCTGCCCTACGGCAGCAAAAGTCCTGAAACAATTCTGCGTTATTCGAAAGAAAACGCCTCCTTTCTTCAAGACCTTGGGATCAAGGTGCTTGTGATTGCTTGCCACACAGCCTGTTCCGTTGCTCTCGAACAATTGCGTGAAAGCCTTGACATTCCGATCATCGGGATCATCGAGCAAGGGGTGGAAGAGATTGCACGCGTTTCAAAAAGCGGACAGATCGCCATCTTAGGAACAAGGGCTACAATTTCCTCCGGCGTCTATCAGCAGCACCTGCAAAAAAAACTACCGACAGCCAGCATCAGTCCGATTTCATGCCCCCTCTTCGTTCCTCTCGTTGAAGAAGGCTACATCGATCATCCGCTGACCGATCTTGCTGTCCAAGAGTACTTGCGCCCTCTTAAAATGAAAGAGGTCGATGCCGTCCTTCTCGGATGCACCCATTATCCTTTGCTCCATGCGCTGATCCAAAAAGAGCTTGGACCGAATGTGTCCCTCGTTGATCCAGCAGATACCTGCGCAGCAAAAACCAAAGAGATCTTGATCGAGCACATGCTCCTTAATGAAACAAAGTCGGCTCCTAACTATCAGTTTTACGTATCGGACGATCCGGAAAAGTTCCGCCTCCATGGAAAAAACTTCCTCAACTACCCCATCGAGCACGTGCTCCAGAAACCTTCCTCATAAAAGTTGTCTGGAAATCTTCCTATTTCTGTACAACAGGAAACCAAGAAGGACAAGATCTGCTACTAGAAATAGACAATAATACAGAATTCCCCCGTCTCCAAAACCGTAAGTGTGCATCCCCTTTTTTAACACATAGTTAATCCCGTACCAAGTGAACGTCACCGAA
>JAFEGU010000346.1 GCA_018239725.1 Verrucomicrobiota bacterium
ATTCGTTTCCAGGACACCCTATGCGAGAGTGGCGGAATTGGTAGACGCGCTACTTTGAGGTGGTAGTGAGGTTTTCCTCTTGGGGGTTCGAGTCCCCCCTTTCGCATTTTCTTTGTCTTTTTTCTTGTATTGCTGGTTCTCTCTTTCTGTGGATCCACACCCTGTCTTTTCCTAACATCATTTGATCTCCGAAGATTTCATCGACTGCCCGTTTGACCCCATCGAAAATGGGAATGCTTGGGTCATAGTCGTGTCCTGCGAGGAGTCCGCCCGGTTTGACCTTAGGCAGCCAGCTGAGGATATCTTCTTTGACTTGGGTATATTCATGGTTGCCGTCGATGAAGACGAGGTCGAAATCATCGGGAGCGTGGTTGATGGCATCGCGCGATGTCATCCGAAGGATGGTGGTATGGGAATCATCGCGGAACTGTTCTTGGACTGCCTGGAAGGCTTTTTCATAATGTTTGGTCTTGCGGGAGATGGGCGATCCGCTTTGGATGTAATCGGAGGTGATCGACCAAGGATCGATAAGGAAAAGCTGGGCTTCTGGAAAAAGATGTCTGAGCAGGCGGGAGGTCTCCCCCTTGTTCACGCCGATCTCAGCAATTTTTTTGACATCGACATTGAGCGCCCAGGAGATATAGGAAAGGTAGGGCGCCCGATGGTTGATGGTGCTGAGCTTAAAGGCTTCTTTCCAATGCACTAAGTTTTCTCCTGATGATGCGCGGCGAGCTTCTCGCCTTGGGTTTAGAAGGCAGTTTAGCAGCTGTCCTGATTTTTTCATGACGATAAAGGGTGCCATTGTCCCGTGGAGGGGGAGGAGTTTTGGATTTTCCAGCCATTCTGAGTGCAATCGCTATAGCTTGTTTTTGAGGGTGTCCCGCTGCAATGAGTTCGCGGATGTTTTCTGAAATGACTTTTTTGGAAGATCCTTTTTTTAATGGCATCGTATTTTTACCTTTTGTTGTGAAACCTGTACAAGGTTCATCGCCCTTTCTTCAGGTGCGGAATCTTGAAACGGGCTCTTTGTTTTAAGGAACGGAATTCTTTACAAAATAAGAGGAGAGCAATTGTGGCCATCAAGGCGGCGAACAAGTAAAAGTAAGAAATTTTTTGAGTTAGGAGGAAGCCGCCTGCAAGAGGGCTGATGAATTGAGTCAGGGCTAGGACCGATTGGCTAAGTCCGATGATCTCTCCCTGAATGTTGCGGTTTGCTGAGAGGGAGATGAGGTTGAGGAGATTGCTGAGTGCGATCGAAGATGCCGCTGCCGCAATGCTATTGACGAAGATGAAAAGGGAGTAGCCGCTTGCCGTAGGCAGTCGATTGGCTAGGAATAGGAAGAGGACAAGGACAATGAGCGGTATGAGGGGGATATTGGGAAGAGGAAGCCGGTTGATGATAGGACGCATGAGGACTGCTCCCGCCAATGTCCAACAGAGGCCGATGGAGATCAGTCCGATGACTAGCTGTTCTCTCCCGACATGATAGCGTTCCAGCGAATAGCCGGAAAACCATTGCATCACGATCAGCCAGCTGATTGCAAAGAGGAATAGGATGAGGTAGAGAGAGCGGTGGGAAGAGGAGCTAAACGCTTTGGAGAGGTTATGGAATGCTTTGCCGATTTCAAGGGAACGTTTTGCGCGAGGGCGAAGTGGTTCATGGAAGAAAAATGCCAAGATCAAAATGTTGATGAGAGCGCCTCCTGCAGCAAAGTAAAAGGGAATGGTGGCGTTGAATGCAGAAAAGAGCTGGGGGTTGGACAGGTCTCCGCCGATAAGCATAGCGGCGATCCAGCTCAATCCCCCGATTCCTGTCAGCAGGCCAAAATTTTTCGCTTGCGCTTTGGGCGTTTCGCTTAGGTCGG
Organism: Verrucomicrobiota bacterium; assembly: GCA_018239725.1. Taxonomy (GTDB): domain Bacteria; phylum Chlamydiota; class Chlamydiia; order Chlamydiales; family Rhabdochlamydiaceae; genus Acherontichlamydia. Next base: position 1,866 of record JAFEGU010000346.1, read on the forward strand.
TAAGCGTTGCAAGGCAAAGGGTCAGGTTGCCGGAAAAAAAGCCGGTAAAAAGACGGCTGAAGATCAGCAGATAAAAGGCTTTGATGGCAAGAGCATAGATTGTAAGAAGGCTTCCTAGGAAGATTCCGCTGAGGGTGAGATAGAAGGCAAATTTCCTTCCGTGCCGATCTGCCAAGCTGCCGATGAGCGGAGCCCCTAAGAAAAGTCCTAGAGGGAAGCCGGCGGTTAGGATGCCGAGCAGGATGTTGCGATGGGAAAGGGAAATTGTGTTGGGAAGAAAATCATAAAGGGAAGTGAGGATAAGCGAGGAGAACAGGGGGAACACGATCGCGAAGCTGAAGGTATCAAGAAAATAGATCAGGTAAACAGGGAAGAGTTTTGTTCTTCGCATATTCCTTGGGTCTTTTCTTCACCATACGGATCCAGGAATTTTGGTGTTACATTTTTTCAATGAGTTCTTTAACTCGACTTTGTACATGTTTGGTCCGCGTGTCTCGAGATATTTGCTTTCAAGGGTGTTTATTTAAAGGGGAAGGGGTTTTTAACCCCTTCCCGTTTAAATAAATCAACCAGTTCGGCCTCCGGCCGAACGCTCGGGAGCAAATAGACGAGGCTGCGGAGACACAAAGAAGCTTCAGTGAAGCTTCGCAGTGCATAGCAGGTGAAGCGCCCTTGGGCGAGAACCGGTCAGATCAAAAAATGTGCAAAGTCGAGTTTAATCCTGGCGGATCCGATCGCGGAAGTAGGCTGCAATCAGGTCGGGAAAGTGGGATGGGATGTTCAGAGAGCGCAATTGGGAAAATTGCTGGGTGCTTTCCAGATGGTTAAGCGTTTGCCATTCCTGTTCATTGAATGAGAGGGCAGGCGGCGCTTGATGGTGGATACAGACGCTTTCTCCTTGGTGGAGGAATCGGGCTGGAGCATCTGCGCAGTGGGTGCATTCGGAAGAGAGGGCGATGAGCCCTTCATGGCGGAGGAGTTTAAGGCGGAAGCTGGCAAGAAGTGTTGCATGGTTATCGAACAAAGGGACTTGCTTTAAGAAGGAACGGAACAGCAGGTAGAGAGCCGGCGCAGGCTTGCCGGGAAGCTGGGATTGCAAGATAGCTTGGGCAAGAGAGCCTGCAGTTTGAAGGTAAACATACTGCTCGCGCAGGCGCAAGTGTTCATCGATAATGGTCCCATCGACATAGCGGAAAAGTTCCGACTTGCCTTTTTTGAAGTGGACTTCGACTTGGGAAAAAGGAGTGCTCAGCGACAGGAGTCGGAAATTTTTTTTAGAGATTCCTTTGATGATTAGGCTGATCAGGCCGGCTTCTTGGGTAAACAGGGTAATGATCCGCTGCCGGTCTTTGTAATCGAACGCGCGTAGAACAATCCCCTCTGCTTTTTCTTCTTGGGTCATAAATGGCCTTATACGAAGGCCGGCTTTGAACTCAACGCGATGCAATACAACGGCCTTCCGATAACATAGCATAACCGGAAGGACATAGACAATGGATTAAAAATCGAGGCCAAGCCGTCCGACAAAGCCTTGAAAGCCCAAATCCGTAGGCCTTGAATCAAATTGCTCGCCGATATCGGGAACAACGGTCGCAAGAGTAGGTCCGCCGCCGCACTGGACGCATTGCGTGGAAGAGGGGCGTCCAAATTTGTTCATATGGAACCACAGAGTAAAATCCCATCCGGCTGAAAGATAGAGCATCACTTTATCTTTAAACCAGTGCTTGTAATTGATCCCTGCTTCCAAATCGACAACGGGTTGGTACGTATAGAGCTTACGGTTAAACTCTCTTGTAGCATCTCCGACGAATTCGTTGATGGCATGATAGTGTTCCCTTTCCTTGACTTTTCCTGTTGTTAGGCCAAACGATCCATCGACATAAAATCCAAGCCCCTTGCCGATCGAGACGTTGATGTCGGCTCCGCCAAAGAGTCCTCCTCCCCAGTATTCCCATTTGAGCTTGTTTGAGCTTTTGTTGCGGAAGTTATTGATGAGAGGGCTCTTGAAATGGGACTGCCAGGTGTTTTCAAACCAGATAAAGGTGGCGCCGATCATTAAGCGCATGATGACGTTATAGCGCATCCAAACGGGCCAGGCGAATTTTACATCAAGACGGTCGTAGTCAAGGGCTAGTTTGCTATGGCCCGACTGAGGGGCAAAGGCGACATTGAACAGGGGAACCAATGGGATTAAAGAATCCTGATCGCTTTCCGGAATCGAAACGCTGCGTGCTGTCGTTGTATGCAAGCGGGTATATTCTGTTTCGATCTGCCATGGGCGGGTGTATTTGTCCATCATGTCTTTTGAAAAACGGTAGCCGGCGCCAACTCGGAATCCTGAAGAGAAATGGTAGCGTAGCGTCTTAATGTCGTTCTTTGATTTTGTAAACCCAACATTGGGATCAAAATCGGAAGAATGGGTCGTCATGGCCCAGTAAGCTGGGTATTTGACAAAAGGTTTCCAAAGGATGTAATCGGCAAAGGCGTAAATTCCCCGAGAGTCTTCAGAATAATAGTAAGGGCGGTACTGTTGAGAATTTGACTTTTTCGCATGAGTTGGAGCCTCCGCTGCTGCAACGGGTGCTGCGGCTGGTTGTTCCGACGACGTTTCAGAGATCACTTGGACTTGGGGCCTGCCAAACAAACCGGCAGTCAACGATCTTTCATCTGATTCAGCTCTTAATGCTGTAGATAATAGCAATGAGGCGCTGGAAGCAATTAAGGAGGTCGCAATCAGCTTAAGCATGTCATCTCCATGGGTTAATGTTGGATTTGAGGGGGCTTCGGTATACGCAAAATCGTTTGGACAAGCAATGATTCTTAATACAGAACAAATAAATTTGCAAATAATTTTTTGTGCGACGCGTTTCAAGAATTTATGAGATTCTTTTGTTTGCACCTACGCCTTGCTCGAAATCTGGTTGTTTTTTTTCTACATAAATGGTTATGCTGGCTGACTTTATTAGTTCTATTGCACCGATAGCTCAATCGGATAGAGTACCCGGCTTCGAACCGGGTGGTTACAGGTTCAAGTCCTGTTCGGTGCATGTTTTTTATTCTATGAATGATCTTTCTCCCATTTCTATTTTTCAATGCACGCAGAAAAGCTATGCTGAGGCTGTGGCTGCACGTTTAGGGCGCGGCAAGCAGCATGCGATGCTCCTTTATGCCAAATGGTTCCAGGAAGGAACTTTGGAAGGGCTGCGGGAAACAGTTGAGCCTCAAGCTCTAAAGCTAGTTGATGAGATGGTCCAGATCACAGATTTTGAATTGCCGGGTGTTGGTGGTGAGAAATTGGAGGGGGAGACAAAGAAATTTTTACTGCGATTTAGTGATGGCCTCGAGAGTGAATCGGTGCTGATTCCGATGGAATCGGGAACGACGCTGTGCCTCTCTTCGCAGGTCGGATGCCGAATGGGCTGCGCCTTTTGCGAAACTGGCCGGATGGGGTTGGTTCGCCATTTGAAAAGAGAGGAAATTGTCGCTCAAGTTTTTTATGCGCGATTTATCCTTGGATCAGCAGTCAGGAACATCGTTTTTATGGGGATGGGCGAGCCATTCGATAATTACGATGAGGTGATGGGAGCGGTACGGATTTTAACAGAGGCTCCCGGTTTGGGGTTCGGCCCTAGCCGCATCACGATTTCTACCAGCGGAAGGGTCGATGGGATCTACCGGATGATCGAAGATGCTGACCCAGCTATTAATTTAGCTGTATCAGTCAATGCGCCATCCGACGAGGTCCGAACCCGGATCATGCCGGTCAACCGGAAATGGAACATGGCGGAGCTCAAAAAGGCGATGCTGGATTATTGCGCCCATCCTCGAAGGGAAATTTTTGCTGAATATGTGCTGATCCAAGGGGTCAATGATTCTTTAGAGCAAGCAGACATGCTGGCCGATTATCTAAGAGGGCTCAGGGTCAAGGTCAATTTGATTCCGTATAATCCCCAATCTAAAGATCGTTTTTCTCCTCCGACCGATGAGGTGCGGGAGAATTTTCTCAAGCGGATGAGGGAGCAGGGCTACCACACCTTGCTGCGCGGAGCAAAGGGACAGAAAATCATGGCAGCTTGCGGACAGCTTGGCAATGTCCAGTTGAGAAAAAGCTTGCGGCAAAGCCAGTCGTAAAAGTTAATAAACCAGAAAAATCGATGATTTTAAATCTGGGCAAGCAGCCAAAGCCTTCGTTCTCGATGAAATGCTCCTAGCGAGTAGGGCTCGAGAGCAAGGCGCGAAATGGCTCAAAGGAGCGATTTTGCCAGGTTCCTAAGTTGTACAACTGGATCAGATGATTGGACAATTTTCTTTAGAAATTGTAGACTCCAAACTTAAAACAATTGGTTGACGCGGGGTTTTTTTATGGTCGATAAGAAGAAATTTGCTGAAGAAGATGCATCCGGCTACAGAATTGATATCGTTGGAAGAAATGTCCAAGTGACTGAGCCGATGAAAAATTATGCTTGG
>JAFEGU010000347.1 GCA_018239725.1 Verrucomicrobiota bacterium
CCTTATGAGCAGTCGATCTTGAACTGGATCGCGATGCGCAAAAATACAGAGATGGTCCGCTTCCGCCCCATGCTCCCCTGGAATGTCAGGATCTCTGAAAAAAGCAATGCGTTTGAACTCACTCCAGAAGAAAACTCACGCCTTCTCATCCTTTGCTACCAAACACTTGCCGAAAGGCACGATGAGATGAGCATTGATATCATCCTTGAGGGACTGAAATCGGGACACGCGAAAAATCGGTTCGTCCTTGCAGGTTTGCTGATCTGCGCTCTTCAATAATATTCATCGGATCATGTATTCTCTGTGCTTGATATTGATGCGATAGGATCCGATGTCCGATTTTAATGCTTGTCTTCTTTCCTTGTTCTGCCTAACTGCGCTCCCTATGCTGTCCGCACAAGAAGATCTGCTTGAGGAATCTGAAGTAGATTATGTCTTGCAGCAGGAAGAGGAAGTTGTTGATGACTATCTCAATTACTCCCAAGAAGAATCAGGGTTCCTAGAAGATGATGAGTTTGACTTTATCGACGTTGAGGAACAGGAAATCGCAATGGACCTCGACGAGGTTCCCATTTATTCTGAAGATATCGAAGTCGATCCTCCTTTCGACAAGTACACCCCCGCACCACCACCGCCGCCGCCTATCAGCACCGCTCCGGAACAACTGACGATCGATCTTAAAAACCCAACGTTCGTCCAAGGCTTGATCCGCACCGACGAAGGGGGGATTGTGGCAGCTCCTGGCTTGCGCATTCAAGCAAAGCACATCGAGTACACGAACAAGATTGAAAACGGTGTCCGTGTCCAAAAGATCGTTGCCGAAGGGGATCTGATGATGGACTATGCCGACAGGGCATTCGTCGGATCCCGCCTTGAATACGACTTTATCCATAAGACAGGAACATTATGGGATGGTAAAACGTTTGTCGACATGTGGTTTTTAGGCGGCGATAAGATCGACCTGAAAGAAGATGGGACCTTCTACATCTATAATGCCTTTGTCACCACATCGGAAAGCCAGGACAACACATGGGAGATCAACGCCAAGAAAGTCAAGATCACAGAAGACTACCTTCTTTCGGCGCGCAACATCCGCTTCCGCTTTTTCAAAGTCCCCCTCTTTTGGCTCCCCTCTTTTAAGAGCAACTTAAAAGCCTTTACCGATCCACCCATCCGCTACAAGGTGGTATGGGATAAAGGGCTAGGACCACGCTTAACGATGCGCTATCGGGTCTTTTCCTGGCGCGACCTCAACCTCTTTTTCCGTTTGGACTACCGCTTGAAACGGGGCTTTGGCGGCGCATTGGAATCAGAGTACTTCTCTCCAGATGGACTGACCACGTTCGTAACGCGCAGCTATGGCGCACATGACAAGAGCTTCCCTTATGAGACAGGTCCCCACCGCTACCGGTTTCAAGGTCTCTACCATACTCAGAGCAAGGATGAGCGGACGCAGGTCCACATCACCTATGACAAGCTAAGCGACAACCGGATGGTCGGGGATTTCAAAAGCGACGACTTTGAGATCAACACCCAGCGACGAACACAGCTGCTGATCTACCACCAACTGGACAACATGTTTGCCAATTGCAGGGTGCAGCCGCGGATCAACACTTTTCAGAGCATCGACCAAGAACTTCCCCTGATCTCTCTTGGGGTACGCCCTTTTCAAATCGGCAACTCAGGGATCCTCTCTTCAAATTATGTCAATGCCGGATTTCTCGACTACGTCTACGCGAATGAGGTACGCGATCAATTCCATGCGCTTGGCCTCTCCTCATCAACCCACTCCATTCGTTTAGAGGCACGGAATAACCTCTATCGTCCATTCCATTGGGGACCGGTCACCTTCACTCCAGGAGCTGGGTTCTATGGGGTCTTTTATGGAAGCTCCCCCGAGCACCACGCGACAGGACAGGCTATCCTGACCTACACGGGCATATTGCAAACGCATCTTACACGCCATTACGACCACTTCAAACACATCGTCGAACCTTACATGCGGTTCGAAGGCCTGACCAATCCCACAACGGGAGTCAACGACCACTACTATTTCGACATCAGCGACGGAGTCACCCAGCTGAACCAGCTCCGCATCGGATTCCGCAATAACTTCTTCAGCCCAAAACAGTCTCTGTTCGGCCCATCTTTGATGGCCGATGTCTACACCTACGGGTTCTTGAACAAACGGAAGTTCGCCCAAGCCTTTCCCAAATTCTACACCGATATCGAATGGAGCCGACCTTCCTATGCAGTCCGCAGCGGAATTGCATGGAACAACGAAGAGACGCTATGGGACTATGTGAACATTGCGACCGATTGGACGATCAACGCAGACTTTGCCTTTGGAGTTGAGTTCCGCCACAGGAGCAAGTACGATTGGCGCAAAGCCAACCACCAGAACTTTTTTCTAGATATCGCGCGGTCCATCCCCCAACTGCTCGACTCACCGCTCTCCGATGGGCGCGACACTTTTCTGACCCGCTTTTTCTTCCGGCTGGCGCCTAAATTGACCTGCCACATCCAAACACGGCATGGTTGGGGCAGAAATGACGAACCCCGTTACAACGCAGGCAAAGTCGACCTCTTCCATATGCTTACCTGCAGCTGGCGCTTGCGCCTCTCCTACGAGAGGATCCCTGGAGACAACCGTTTTTCAGGCGCTGTCTCCCTCGTCAAATAAATAACCGAAAAAAACAAAAAATATTTAACTCGTTACAAATTAAATAAATTAATTCAACACACAACTTTTTAATTCTATGCTATAATGTTTTAAACAACTTTCAAGGAGTCGACCATGTCTAGCTTAACGATAAAAGGTGATCAAACGCCACTAATTACGCAAACACTCGGTGAGCAAAGCCCATCAAAAAAAGGAGAAATTAGGCAATATAGATTTTTGGGGACTCACCACGAGATTCTTGCAGAAAGAGTAGAGGCGCCAGATGAAGTTTACCTACTTGCGCTTTCTAGCAAAGTGAAGCCGTTGCTGCAAGCTATCGCACGCGTAGAATCAAGGTTAACAAATTTTGAAGATCAGGTTTCTGTATCTAGTCTGAAAAACCCTGAAACTCCTGTTACTACAATTCGACTCAGACTTTTTGAATATCTGCTTGATGATGCAACACGGTTTGACAAAAAAGTTCAGAAATTAATTGGAGCCTATCCTAAAGCGGAAGCTTTATTTTGCGGCCAGGACATGAGATTAAAGGAAATCATTCAGCAAATGAGCCACCCCTCCTCATCACCTTCCAGCTCATCCGCAATCTCTTTAATTGAACTGCATTCCGATCCAGTTGCCCTCTTAACACCTATTACCATTCAATTCCCAGCTAGGCTCGGAGAGCATCTTTATATCCGCGGCGAAGGCTCCGGCTTGACATGGGAGCAAAGAGTTCCCCTGATCAATATCGATGCCAACACATGGCAACTAAGACAACCGATGCAAGGTGAGTTCAAGTTCAAAATCCTGCTTAATAATGAAGAATGGGAAACTGGCAATGACCACCTTGCAAAAGGCGGCGATGAGATATCGGTCTCCCCAGTTTTTGCCTCCCAAGCAGAAAAGAGGGCAGAAGCTGCAACGCCGACTCGCATTTCCTTCTTCTACCAACCATCTGACGGCGAAACCCTCGAAGTCAGAGACTCTATGCACGACTGGCATGTCGGCATTGAGCTAAAATCGATGGGCAACGGCATGTGGGTTTGGGAAACTGACAAAGCTGCCAGTGAATTTGATTTCAAACTTGTCCGCAGACAAAGCAGCGGCGAGGTCATCTGGGAAGGCGGAGATAACCGGAAAATGCAACCAGCCCAGGTTATCTTCATTGAGCCAAGGTTCTAAAAACTTGTCTTCTTAAAATGCGCTGCTGATAAAACACGTCGGATCGGGCGTTGTTAAAATGCACGATCCGACGTCTTCCTGAAGAAGAAAGTGACCTTTGTGATCAGTCATTTTCTCGAAGTCGATAAAACTTAAGAACATTGCCATAGTGATGGGGCACCAAGAAAACATTGTGCTGATAGACATGATGGCTGAACGACCATCCCCATTTGGACTCAACGGTTTCCCCTGTGCGAAAAATTCCTGCATGAGCAATCCCCGCGATTGGGCGGCCATCCAATGTAGCGCCAATAGGATTTTCATAGACGGCCAAGTCGCCATCTTGCGGGTATTCCGAGGCAGGGATATTTCTGAAATACTTCTGGACAATTTGATTGAAAGAATAGGGTTCTTCAAGATGCTCTCGCGTTGAGATCCTATCGCCGAACCTTTCTTCAATGGCTTCGTCATAGTTCAAAATGGCATATTTCATACAATTGTCAAAACGTTTTTGATCGTCCTTGTCAAAAGTTCGCAAAGTGGTGAAATACGCTTTTGGGCCATGTTCCCTTGATTCGGACGCACTTGAGCTTTCTTCTTGGAATTTCAAAGAGGCATTGTGGCACGCTTCTCCATGAATTTTGAAATCGTTTGATCCTAAATGACAAATCTTTGAGATGATTTCTCGAAATTCGCCTGCATCTGAAGGAGATCTCCTAGCATAGGTTTGTTCCCCATTAATTCCAGTTAAGTAAACAGGAATACCATCAATTACATCTCTAGCCGCCATTTCGACCGATCTGAGGATAGCTAGTTGATAAATCTGGCTTCGTTCATCCTCAGTCAGTTTATAGGCATAGTAGTAATTGAGAAAAGAGTCTTTACCAAACTTTTCAAATACCCTATCTCCAAGAAAAACTTTTTGCTCCGATGTAAGAGAAGATGGAGGATACCGAACATCAACTTCAGTGATATGTCCCAAATCTTCGATATAAAACTCCTCTTGAGAAACACATGGATAAGAACCGTCTGCTGCCTGAAAGGATGATGGAATACACTGCGCTGCCATAATTACCTCTTAATATTAATCAAATTAAATATAGAATGATTCAACAATATTCTATCATATTCATACAAATATTTAAATTAAATAAACTGTTTTTATTTATAAATAAATTAATAATTTAAATAAATAGACAATGGAGCAGCTAAAAAGCAATTTGTAAAATTATTTATATATACTGTTAAGACGAAGGAGAATTACGGCTTGTACTTCTTCTTCATTTCTCTAAGGAGGGGATCGATCTTGTGGCGCGTTTTTTCATCGACCCGGTCGATGAAAAGAACACCATTGATATGGTCATTTTCATGCATCCGGATCCGCGCGTTGTAACCTTCGACCTCTTCGTTGAAAGGCTTACCATCAATATCGAGGGCTTCGACCGTGATCCGGTCGGGACGATCGATATCAAGGCGCAGTCCAGGTAAGGATAGGCATCCTTCGACATCAGTGAGGATGCAGGTGCCAGGATTGGTTAATTTTGGATTGATGTAGACTTTTGGATCTGACAAGGTCCAGTGGCCGTCTTCATGCACGATGTAATCGCGCAGGACAAAAAGGCGCAAGGCATAGCCGACTTGCGGCGCGGCCAAACCGCAGCCATTGCCTTTGTCCATCGTATCGATCATGTCGGCGACCAGCTTCCGGACCTCGTCCGTAATTTCTTCAATAGGCTTGCATTGCTTCCGCAAGATCGGATTGCCGTATTGCTGAATATTTAAAAGCATAGCAGCTACTTGAGCAAGTTGGTTTCTTCGATTGCAGGAGGCATAGCGCGGCTTTTGCTGCGTGTCATCGCCCCTGTCCACAGAGAAAGGAGGACGCAGGAGACCATAAAGATGACCGCAAGCCATGCTGTCAACTTTTTGAGGACATCGGCAGTCGATGTGCCGAATAAAGACTCTCCTGGATCGCCGCCAAACGAGGCGCCAAGGCCTAAGCTTTTACTTTCTTGTACTAAGATCACAAGGCAAAGCACGGCGCAAAGGAGGATAAAGAAAAATAACGCTGTAAAGTAGATAAATGTCATGTCTGTCCATCCGTCAAAAATTAATCAACTGTGCAAACGAGCGAG
>JAFEGU010000348.1 GCA_018239725.1 Verrucomicrobiota bacterium
AATATCCACTTCTTCATTAAAGAAAACCTGAAACAATACCTTAATCTAAACTCTTCTTCACCGCTTCATCCTTTTCATTATGCACATCAATTAGCAATGAAAATGAGCGAGTGCATTGCAACAGTCGATGGGATTAGACCTAAGCTTGACCATCTGACTAAGCTCATTTGGGCGATGCAGCGCCACCTTATAATAGGTGGCAGTCCGGAAAAGCATAAGAGCCCCTATGATGAATATGACAAGATCGACAGGCTGATCGTGAAGACCATCTTAGAGATCACTGCTAAGGAACCGCAAATCTCCCAAACGGAGTTAGAGCATAAAGCAAAAGAAGCCCTGCATGCATTGCACGATTTGCCCAGCTTCTCCTCCTTAGATGCAATGACGGCCAATGTCTCAGCCCTCCTTGCGGAAAAGCAATACCAGACCTCCACGTTCCATACCCATTTCTTCTCTGAACAAAAAAGCGCGATCTTGAACTTCATCCGCCGCCACAGCTCCCTTTGCAAGTCCTCCTTAATGACTCCTCAGCTCACCGATCTGGTCAGAAGGATTACAGCCCTTTATACATTAGTATCGCAGCTTCCCAAAACAATCACAGAAGAAGAGCTCAAGCAAGCGATCCTCTCCTGCTACCCAACGATCAAGGCCGAGCGACCTGCCCTTCCACAAGCCCTTTACGCCTTTATTTCCGCAGAACTTGTCCTACTTAATAAAGATGAGGACAACCAGCCGGTCGACTATGTCGTCCAGAATATCTGGTCTGCTTATCAAGAAGCGATTCTGCTTCCCGAGCTAAAAGCCAAAGAGATGAATATTCTTGAAATTGTGATCTGGAAATCACTATCGGAAACAGAGGGGCTTTTAGAAAAACTACCCTATAGGATAGGTCAGAGGATCGAAGAAGAGATTGCGAATCTCATCATCGACAACCCAACCCAAAGCTTTTCAGCAATCGTCCAAGCATCTGTCGAGTTCTTTAGAAGGGCAAAAGAGCTTGTTTTATTAAAGAAGTGGTCGGAAATTGAAAGAAAAATCCATATGTGGGCTATTCAAGGCGACATGCTCTGCCGATGGATCCGTCTCGATCCTGGAAGCCCGCTGCTCAAATTGATCATCGAAAAGTTCAAATCGATCAAAACCCCAGCTAAAGAGATCAACCACCAGACCTTTGTAAGCGAAATCGCGCAACAGTTCCTGAAGGAGCATCCTGAGCTGACGATTTACGCAGGCCAGCTCGCCTTGCGCATCTGGATCCTTTACAAATATGCATGGTATGCACTGTTTGCTCAAGAAAAAGAGTCTTCCTATGACCGGTTCATCCAGTGGCACATCAGCTACTTTTTAAGCCGCCCGTTCAAAATTACGTCGGATCATCTCTTTAAGCAAATGGAAGAGGTGATCAAAAAATCGATCCCCTTGGCCCCCTTTAATGCAGAAAGGATCAAGGCGCTAATCCTTGCGATGGAAAAAGAGCCAGAGGCCCCATCCAATGAATGGGATACTCAAGATTTGGCCCATGGAGAGTAGGGCTTCATTATTGAGATAAACGCTCTGCTCCTCTTTGTAGTACTCAAGAAAAAACCTCGCAGTAAAAGTCAGCACCAAGAACAATCCGCTCATCTTTCCTTCTTTGCGCAGGAAAGGCTTCTTATTCCATAAGAATAAAAAGATGATAAAAATCAAAGCATAAGCCATGGCTTCATAGAGCTGGACCGGGTGCCGTGGAACGACAGGCCCGCCATCTGCTGGATGGCCGAAAATGACTGCCCAAGGCACTTCCGTTGGCTTTCCTAAAATTTCCTGGTTGAAAAAGTTGCCAAGCCGGATGCAGACCGCTGCAAATGCAGTAGGAATGACGATCAGGTCTAGGATCTTGATTAGGGAAAAAAACGGATAGGAGCGGCGCAGCGACCTGTCGACAAAGACAAGGGCGCAAAGGATGCCGACCGCTCCTCCATGGCTAGCGAGCCCCCCTTCCCAAACTCGAAAAAAGGAGCTGGGATCATCGAAAAGCAATCTCCAATTCTGGTAAAAGAGCACATCCCCGACCCGCGCGCCGATAAGGGTTCCCATAATTACGTACAATGTCAGTTTCTCTGCTACTGCCCTTGCCCTTTGTTTCAAGGTCTTAAGGTATGGCTTAAAGACCTGTTCCATGGCAAACCGACGACCCAAGCGCTGTTGGCTCGTCTCGCTGCTGCTCTTCTGATACCACTTTAATTGCCCTTGAACAGAAGAATCCTTGGAAAAGCTGCCTTCCCATTTCTCATCTTTGATTAACGCATTTAATCCCCGGATAATCCCCTGCTGCAGCCCTTTTGATGGGAATTCCCCAACCTGATAAGCCTTGATCTGGTGCTGCATATCGGCAGAGCAGTGGTTAAATAGGCGTTTGAAGAGATCTTTGCCCTGTTCCCGATTTTTAAGGCTTTGGGCCAGCTTAGGCCAATCGGCAATATCTGCATGGAACACTTCTGAATGATAGAGAAAATACCGATTGAGCAGGTAGACTAAGATCCAATAAGCGATGAAAAAGCCCAAAGCGAACAAAAATCCGTACCATAAGATAGGACGCTCGAGGAACGGTATGTTGAAGTTAAACATCGCCCGGTCTGGATCCCAGTGCAAAAAACCGATCAGCATGAGAAAACCCTATGTATAAAATAAAAATTGCAACCGTCGGCAAAGCCAAGGAGAACTGGCTCCAAGATGCGCTAGAGGAGTATGCAGCGCGCCTTAAACCTTTTGCGGCAATCGAATGGATCTTAGCGAAAAACAGTGAGAAATTAAAGCAATTCTTGAAAGAAGAGACGTCCTATATCTGTTTGGACCCGAAGGGCAAGCTCTATTCGAGCGAGCAGTTTTCCCTGTTCCTCATCGGCCAGCTTCAAGCCCAAGGCTCGCGCCTCACCTTCGTCATCGGGGATGCAGAAGGGCTTCCACCAGAGATCAGGCAAAGCGCCGCAGCGCTACTCTCGATCTCTCCAATGACCTTCACCCATCAAATGACGAGGCTAATCCTTCTGGAACAGCTTTATCGGGCCATCGAGATCGATAGGGGCACCGCCTACCATAAATAGTTGCCCCTATGCTCTTCTCCCCCAACTTAGAGGCTGTTAACGGATTTTTTTATTTGATATAGTAATCGCCCTGAAAATGAGGGTGATATCATGAGAGCAAAAAAGAGGAAGGCCTATACTAGCGATTTGTCCAATGAAGAGTGGGATCGAATAAAGCCTTTAATCAAGGCAGATAGTCATTTTGGACGGAATAGCAGGACTAAATTTTCTAGACGGGAGATGTTGAATGCGATTTTTTATGTTCTCCGTACTGGGTGTCAGTGGCGGGATTTGCCGAACGATTTTCCTGCTTGGTCCGCAGTTTACGTACAATTCGATCAGTGGAAAAAGAAAGGCCTGTTCCTAAAAATACATGACCACCTTCGGGCGACATTGCGAGAAGCTGTCGGAAGTAACGCAGAAGCATCCGTTGGTATTGCTGATAGCCAGAGTGTAAAAACATTAGAAAAAAAGAGCTCTGTGGATTTGACGCAAATAAGAGAATTAAGGGTCGGAAACGACACATATTAGTTGATCACCTTGGACTGATGATTGCAGCAGCGGTTGGCGCTGCAAATTGTACCGATCGAGATGGAATGGATGCTCTATGTGGACTGAACAAGAGCCGGATTGGGTTGCCGAAAAAGGTGTATGCTAATTTGGGGTATAGTGTGGAAAATATGAAGAATCGAATGGCGATGTATGGAATTGAGATCGAAACTGTTGGCAGAAAGAGTAAAAAGACGTTAGAGGTAGAGCCCAAAAGATGGATCATGGAAAGAACATTTGCCTGGCTCGGGAAGTGTCAACGATTGAACAAAGATTACGAGTTGATTTCTGATACGAGTGTAAACATGATATATTTGGGAATGACAAGGATTATGTCTAGAAGGCTTAGCAAGTTAGGTGGAATCCATTAACAGTCTCTTAGAAGACAGACGCAGCACTGTTTGATGGCTCTTGCATAACCCGCTTTGCCTGGAAAAATCGGAGATTTTTTCACAGGTTTTTAGAAACTGTTTACAGTTTCGGATCTCACGAATGAGTTGACTCAAGGAGAGTCGGCGAGAGAGTGGGATAAAAACCTGTGAAAAAAGATCGATTTTGCCAGACGAATGGGATTACGCAAGAGACAACAAACAGTGCTGCGCCTGTCTGCTAAGTGAAAAATAACATTGCACTATGCTCTGTATCAACATGTTAGATTATGTTATTTGAGAGATCTATTAAGGTTTAATTCTGATTCATTCTTCATCTGCCTGAGGCTCATCTGGTAAGATTGAGAACTACCAAAGGGCTGGAAAGAGCGAATAAAGAGCTGAAAAGACTCTACCCCATAATCGGCAAAATTTATGAAACGCTGTAGTACACAGGTTGCTTGATCTTTATAATTAATATCTAATTGATTACCAATGAGATACAGTTTCATTTCAGAGAGTTTCTTTCTTCAAGTTTTCTAAAGACATTTTTAGTCGTGATACAGAGCAAGGCAAAACTCATAAAGTTATAAATCAATGTAAACCAATGCGTTAAATCTTTATAAAAGCTTTTTTCTGAAAATAGAAAAAATTGATTGATTTTTTACTTTATTTATTATAAAACTTTAATAACGAAACTATTTTTATTACAAAACAAAAGAGGGGGATAATTAATATGTCATATAAATCATACTATAACCAACAATTAGGGCACCGAGTATCAAGCTTCACAGAGGGAAGGAACCTTTGGTCAAAGGTCTGTAGATGTCACAACTCATCGGATCTAGCGACATACGATAGGTAGGATCTCTTGCTTAGCTACGAAGTTATTTTAATTTAAAAACAAAATAAATGTTGTATATATTATGTCTAATAAAATTGACTCCGATTCATTCCTACTTAAACTTGACTCTAATACGAACTTAAAACAGCAACAAGAGCTAAAGAAAAATTTTGGACCAGTTGATGAAAGAAAATTCTTTAGCCAACGAGATAGTAATAACAAACCAGTTGACATTGGCGGACAAACACCCACTACCAGGAACCATCAAACAGCCCCTATCCTTAACCCAGACTTACACCGTTTACATGCAATCGATGTTGAAACGCGTGCCAACGTGGATAATTTTACACAATCTCTGCAAGACACTGATCGATTGATCCACCTGCTGAACGACCCAGAGCAATCTATTGATGAGATCCAATTAAGGCTGCGTCTTCTACCGCAACCGCAATATCTTCA
>JAFEGU010000349.1 GCA_018239725.1 Verrucomicrobiota bacterium
AAGGAGTCATTAAATATGGCGACAATCACTAAAAAGAAACTGATTCAAGTGATTTCCCAAAATCGAGGAGTTCATCCAAATGATGTGCGTAATGTCATTCAATCTTTTTTGGATGCAATGACAGAATACCTATCTCGAGGAGATCGTCTTGAGTTCAGAGATTTTGGTGTGTTTGAAATCGTAGAACGAAAGCAAAAAATTGGACGAAACCCAAAAAATGCTGCGGTTCCGATTGTCATTCCAGCTCGGCTAGCAGTTAAGTTTACTCCTGGCAAAAAGATGAAGAAGCTCATTGAAAAAGAAAGAAAGTCGAGTCAGCAGTCTTCTAATCCCAAATAAGTTCTAACTATTTTTTTGCCTATCTTGCCATTTCTTCTGGTAAGATAGGCTGTCCTATTAAATATTTAATTCTTTTCTAAAGTTGGTTTTTGGGTTCCGATTTTTGCACATACTGCGCGCGGGTAAAAAGTTTAATTCTGGCAGCGTCGTCAGCCACTGAAATTGAGACCGGCCTGCATCGCCCAACTTATTCAAGTAGAGCTGTTTCAGCGCCGATAAATCTGGCTCAAATTCAGGGCGCCTTCTTGGCATAATTTTAACTTTTTACCCGCGCGCAGTATAGCTTTCCCCATTCTTCGGGTTGTTTTGGTATAAAGTCTAGTTTTAGTCCTTGAAATCTATCTTTTTGTGTAGATAATTGTTTGATAATTATATGTTTCTAGGAGATTTGGTTTGTCTATCCCGAAGATCTTGACTATTGGCGCAGTTGCCCTCTTTACAATTATAGGGGCTGCTGCCTATTTGAAAAGACCCGCATCTGGACCAGGAGCTTCTGTCAAAAAAGAAGCTGCGCAGAATTCTGTTCAACCGATCTCTTCGCCGCTTACCGAAACAGCGGTCGTTGCTGTACCTGCAAAGCCTCTGCCGCAAAAAGAGTCCGTCCAGCCCGCCCGCGCAGAGATTAAGAAAGCAGCTCCTGAAACCGCTGCTTCAGTTCCTGTCAGCGTTCCCCAGTCGGCCCATGATGATTTTCCGATCATAGACCGGGTTTTTCAGCTTTTTACTACCGGCCCCTCCAAGCTTCCGATCGTGGAAACGATCAACTATACGAGCTCTGTCTCCTGGCTGAAAGGGAGGCCTGCATGGGTTGCAGACTATGCCGCCCATTACAATACATCCCGTCATTTCATTGCGCGCAGTTTGAATGGAAAGACCGACTACTTTTCGCAGAAAGTTTTTGAGGGGAGCAAGTTCAACGTCTTCAGAAAGGACAAGAGGATCCAGTTTTATCTTCTCGTGGACATCTCCCGTTCTAAGATGGGCTTCTACTATATCGACCTTGATACGAATGAGAGGGTCCTGCTCAAAACCTATCGCGTTGGCTTAGGCAGGCTTGATGCTTCAAGGCCATCTGGTTCTCTAACGCCCCTTGGACGGTATGCCCTTGGCGATAAAGTGGCCATTTATCAGCCAGGCACAATGAGCTATGTCCTCGATCAAAAAGTTGAAATGATCCGGATCTTTGGAACCCGCTGGATCCCATTTGAGCAGGAGATCGAAAGGGCGACAGCTTCTGCAAAAGGATATGGAATTTACGGTGCTCCATGGAACTTCGACAATAAGACAGGGAAGTGGAACGAGCTGAGAGAGTGCATTGGCAGATACGACACAGATGGCGGGATCCGCCTTCTTTCCGAGGACCTTGAAGAGATTTTTTCAATCATCATTTCTAAGCCCTCGTTTATAGAGATCGTCAAAGATTTCCGAGAAGCCAAGCTGCCTGGCGTAGAAGTCGCAGCCCCTACACGATAGAGAGGATGGGAAGATTATGTTACCGCACGAGAAGCAGATTCTTGAATACGAAAAGACGATCGCCCAGCTGAAAGAGCAAGACAAAGGCAAAGGTCTTCTCTCTGAAGAGGAGATTGTTAAGTTGGAAAAGAAGCTCGATCAGCTTCGCAAAAAAGTCTATTCCCAGCTTACTCCTTGGGAACGGGTCGCTATCTCACGCCATCCTTCCCGTCCTCGATCAATCGACTATATCCGCAATATCTGCGAGGAGTTTACTGAGATCTTCGGAGACCGTTTGTTCCGAGATGATCCTGCTATTATAGCTGGCCTGGCCAAGATCGATGGAATTAAGTTCATGGTCATCGGTCAAGAAAAAGGGTGTGATACGGAAAGCCGCCTCCATCGCAATTTCGGCATGCCCCATCCGGAAGGCTATCGAAAAGCGATGCGCTGCATGCGCCTAGCTGCAAAGTTCAAGCTTCCGGTCTTAAACCTGCTAGATACTCCGGGAGCCTATCCAGGCCTTGCCGCTGAAGAGCGGGGACAAGGTTGGGCGATTGCCCAAAATTTATGGGAGATGGCGCGCCTGCCAACCCCGATCATTGTCATACTGATCGGTGAAGGATGCTCCGGCGGAGCCCTTGGAATGGGGGTCGGGGATGTGGTCGCCATGTTAGAACATTCCTACTATTCTGTGATCTCTCCAGAAGGATGCGCTTCGATTTTGTACAAAGATGCCGGCAAGAATGAAATTGCCGCCCAGTCCCTGAAAATGCATGTTGAAGATCTTCTGCAGCTCGACATCGTCGATGGGATGATCGAAGAGCCTCTAGGAGGCGCCCATCATAATCCGAAAGAAGTGTACTCTAATGTAAAAAAATACATCGTCGATCAGTGGAATATCCTGAAGACGGTGTCACCAGATGTTCTGATCGAGCAAAGATATCAAAAATTTCGTCGAATAGGCAAATTTGTCGTAGAAGACAAGATGCCAGTCGTGTAGACTAGCGTCTTGAGTTCCAAATTGAACCGGGAAAGACATGAAATTACTTCTTACAGCCGCTTTGCGCAACCGCAAGCACCTCTCTCTAGTGATCGTAACTTTTTTAACTTTGTTCGCATTGACGATCGCCAGCCAGATGGAGATGTTTGCACTCGGCGTTCTTTCCAATAACGGAGCCGACTTTTTTTCCCTCTTTTCTACCGAAAGAACTGCCGTCGGGACCTCTCCGGACAGCATCTCATTACAGCAGATCGAATCGAAGTGGCATGAGATCGATACAAGCGGAAGCGGAGTCATCACGAAGCAGCAGGCGGCCAATTACTTGGCCCAGCAAAAAGAGACCAATCCACTTAACTGGATCATGTCCAAAGTCAAGCAGGAGTTCAGTTTTACGAACAGCATCAGCGCATTGGTCCTTATCCTGCTTTGCGTCGCAGTCTTTAAGGCGATATGGCTCTTTGCAAGCCGATACGCGACCCAGATCTTAGCTATCCGCGTCAACCGCGATCTAAGGCAGCAATACTTTGAGCATATCCAATCCCTTCCGATGAGCTTTTATCAAAAGCACAACATCGGCTCCCTATCATCCCGCGTTGTCGGCGATGCAGGACAAATTGCGCTATCGATCAACTCCTGGATCACCAACTATCTGCAAACCCCATTTACGATCATTACCTGCCTTTCGATGTGTTTTTACCTCTCCTGGCAGCTTTCCCTAGTCATCTTTTTCGGTGTGCCGCTGATCATCATCCCCATCGTTTTCCTGGCCCGCCGCGTCAAACGGGTCTCCCGCCAGCTGCAGAGCAATCAGGAGCGTTTTGCCAATGTCCTTATCGACTTTCTTGCAGGGATTCAGACTGTTAAGATCTTTGCAATGGAGTCCTTTTCCCTCCGAAAGTACAAAGAACAGAATGACAGGATGGCTGTTCTCGAAAGTAAAAATGCCAAATATGGCCTGCTTACCCGTCCGATCCTTCACGCAATTACTACCCTCTGCTTAGCTTCAGTCGTCCTTTTTGGCCTATACACATTGGACATGAGCCTATCTCAGCTGATCGTCTTTTGCGGCCTATTGCAGCTTATCTATGAACCTGTGAAGAAATTCGCTGATGAAAATGCGAATATCCAGCGGGGGATAGTCGCTGCTGAGAGGATGTTCGAGGTGCTCCATCTGAAGCCCGATATCGAAGACCGCGTAGGCGCCGTCGAGGTGAATGGTTTCCACAATTTAATTGAGTTCGACCACGTCTGGTACCGCTACGGGACAGGGGACTGGGTTTTAAAGGATCTTAGCTTCACAGTGAAGAAAGGGGAGACTGTCGCTATTGTTGGGCCTACAGGAGCCGGCAAATCGACGATCGTCCAATTGCTGCCAAGGCTGTATGAAGTGCAGCAAGGCGAGATCAGGATCGATGGAAAGCCGATCAGCGCCTACACACAAAGATCATTAAGGGAGCACATCTCCTTTGTTTCCCAAAAGCCCTTTTTATTCTTTGATACAGTCGCTGCGAACATCGCCTACGGACGTAATTTTACCCGCGAAAAGATTGAGAACGCTGCAAAAAGAGCGCATGCAGAAGAGTTTATCAGCCGTATGCCTCAGAAGTACGATTCGATGCTGGCCGAAGCAGGCCAGAACTTATCGGGCGGCCAACAGCAGCGTCTAGCGATTGCGCGGGCCCTCGTCAAAAATGCTCCGATCCTCATCCTTGATGAAGCGACCTCTTCTCTCGATGCGATCAGCGAACTGCATATCAAAAACGCTATAGCCAGCCTCCATGGCGAAGTGACACAGATTTTGATTGCCCACCGTCTATCGACAATCGAGCATGCCGACAAGATCATCTATCTAGAAAGGGGAGTCAAAATCGCTGAAGGGAACAAAGAAGAGCTGCTTAAGAATTGCGAGCCGTTCCGTCGAATGTGGGAAGCTCTCTATCATACTGAAAAGTTCCAACGCGAAGAGCAGGATACGTTTACTTACCAACAGCCTTAAATTTTCTCGAAGGTTCACAACCTGCTTTAGCGTCTGATCGCAAAGGTTCGTGTCTATACTGCTGACGATTCAATCGTACAAGCGATTTTGGCTTTTGCGCACTAATTTTAAAGTCTCAGAAGCAGGACGTATGCGCAACTGCATACTCCGATGCATGGGGCTTTAAAGGGGCTTAGGATAAGGCACGTAATTAGGGATGCAAAAGTCAAATGCATCTCTACGATTGAAGTGGAAGCAGTATATGATCAATGAATGGTTAGCGCACATCAAAAAGACTACTTCTGAAGAAGGGATCCTCGCGACACAGGACATACAAGGCAATTCTATCCTCATCGATTGGAAACGAGCCGATATTCTGTCTCCTCATCTCGCTTATTTTAAGAAAAGTACCTCTGAGCTCGCAAGTGAAGAGATAGCTCTTGCAGAGCTGGAATTTTTACGCGCTTATCCAGAAGCTGCTTCTCGAGAGCTTTTCCTAAAAGCCTGCGAGCCTCTCTTGAAAGATGGAGTGGGATCTGCCAATTGGACGGAGATTGAGGAGAAGATCCGTGTTACGATCAAACAGTTCTACTCAGCTGATCTGTCAAAATTTGGCTCAGAGATCATCAAGCCTTTAATGGACGACCTCTACTTTTTTGGCACTGTCATAGACAAAAAAGAAGATCAGGTGTGCGGATTCTTTATTTTTGCGATTACGCCAGCCCTTCCCTTTGGAAACATCAAAGTGATCAATTTAGTGGTGCGATCTCATGAGCGGGACCGAGGCTTAGAAAAAGCCATGCT
This sequence comes from Verrucomicrobiota bacterium, assembly GCA_018239725.1. Lineage (GTDB taxonomy): Bacteria > Chlamydiota > Chlamydiia > Chlamydiales > Rhabdochlamydiaceae > Acherontichlamydia. The sequence continues at coordinate 5,574 of JAFEGU010000349.1, forward strand.
GAAAGCGATCTTTGAGATTATCCCTCAAACCAACCGGATATTTCTCTTTGTTAGGCCAACGAACGTAGTAGCGCTAGAGATGTACAAAGATCTTGGGTTTGTTGCCAATCTCGAATCATTTCTGGATCCGAACCACAAAGTCAATACCGACTATTTGATTCCTCTAGAATTTAATACTTGAACCTATCCCATTAAAAGAGGCGTCCGCTGACAATGGCTGCATCTTTGTCAGGAGCGATCAAAACAACATTGCCCTGTTCATCTGGAACTCCCAAAGTCAGGACCTCTGACATAAAAGGGCCGATCTGCCTTGGAGGAAAGTTCACAACGGCTAAGACCTTCTTCTTAAGTAGATCCTCTTTTTTGTAATGATGGGTGATCTGGGCGCTTGATTTTTTGATCCCGATATCTCCACCGAAATCAATTGTGAGCTTGTAGGCGGGTTTTCGTGCTTCTGGAAATTCGTCCACTGCGACGATTTGGCCAACGCGGACATCGATCTTTAAAAATTCGTCAAATGTTGCCATGGTTTAACTCAAAAGTCCTAGTTTTTCGAACGACTGTTTCAATTCCTCATTTTCAGGCTTGTCAAATGCGCCTGTCGAAGCGAGCCAACCGACATAGCTCTTTGGAATTTCTGAAAGAGGTTTCCCTTGGTGCTTGCCAAACGGCATCCGGCTTAAGACTTGAGGCTTGGCAAGAAGCTCGAGTACGGTTTCCATCGATAAGTCATCGATCATGGAAGAAAACACCTGGTGCAGGACGATCACGTCGTCGAGCGCCCTGTGAGCGTTGTTTGCAGGAAAGCCGTAGACCTCCCTCAATGATTGGAGGGTGTGCCGAGGAAGATCGTTTCGGTATTTGCGAGACCATTTCAAGGTGTCGATGTAGCGGAAAGAGGGGAGTTCGACCCCTGCCCGTTTGAACTCAGCTTCGAGGAACATCTTGTCAAACGAGTCGTTGTTGTGGGCAATTAACACCGAGTCTGCAGGACAAAAATCTAAGAACAAAAGGGCAACTTCCTTGAAGCTCATCGCCTGAGCGACCATGGCATCTGTAATATGATGGATCGCGCTGGCCTCAGGCGGAATGGGAATTCCTGGGTTGATCAAATGGACAAAGGAGCGGTTCTCGACAGGATCAAAAGCGGCAATTTCGATGATCCGGTCCCTGTCAGAACGGGTTCCTGTGGTCTCTGTATCGTAGTAGATCGGTCTTAATGGCATTTGAAGCTCCGAGTTTCACAAAAAAAAATCATCATACGCAAAAGCGGAAAAAATTGCATGAATAGATCGTTTCTTGGTATCAATTTTGTTCTTCACATCCTTATTAACGAGGTATGATATGAAAAATGCCATCTATTCCATCATCTTAGGATTCACCTTTTTCTCTATCTCAGATCCACGTCTCTTAAATGCTTTGGAAAAAGGGGCTGTTTCTGAAGTCTACTTTTCTCCGGAAGATGGTGTTGCAGACAGGCTGATCTCCCGTATCAATGAGGAAAGGGAGAGCATTCGAGTTGCCGTCTATTGCTTGATGCACACGGGAATTGCAAAAGCGCTGAAATCAGCTTTTGCAAGGGGCGTCGATATCGAAGTGATCGTTGATCCTTATTCGATCAAGTCCAGATCTCCTATCATGAGGATGGTCGAAAAGGGGCTCCCTGTCTACGTTTGGAACCCTAAGCAGATCGTAAATACCAATAAAAATAAGAAGAAGCCGCTCATGCACGATAAGTTCTGCGTTTTTGGCGATCATACCGTTTGGACGGGATCGTTCAACTTTACAAGGGAAGGGACGTTTGCCAATCGGGAAAATGTCGTCGTGATGGAAGGGGCCGATATAGCCAAGAGCTATTTGAACGAATTTATTGCGATCAAAGAAGCGGGCTGTTCTACGTACCAGACCTTCATGAGCGAGCGCCAGTAAACTTCTCTAAATAGCTTCAGGATGTCAATTAAATAGTTGATGGTAAGGCATATTTTTCTCTTCTCTATTTTGCTGTAAATCTGTATCCTAATAGCTCTTACATGATGCCTTAAGATCCTCCAATTCAAGGATGTCGCCATGATATTAAATAGAACAGCTGCTCTTGTGCTAATGGTTGCAGTGCTATGCGGGGCAACAAGTTGCTACCAGATCCATTCTGACGATGATCTGCGAACAATTCCCGTAACGAACAATCCCAATGTCGTTCCTAAGTCAAGTACGCAGGGGCTTCCCTCTCCAAAGATCTAAGTTGATTTTTTCAGATCTGTTAGATACGGTGTAAAAGAACTATAGAACAAAATTGAGAATCGAAGGAATGAAGCGAAAACCTCCAGTAGCTTACCACTTTTTTGAATCGGATACAGCCCAAATGATCAAGCAAATCGGCAAAGATGCCTTGATCAAACATCTTAGGGCAATGCTGTTGATCCGCAACTTTGAAATCCGGGCTGAGTCCGCCTATCTCCAAGGAAAAGTTGGAGGTTTCTTCCATTCTTACATGGGCCAAGAGGCTGTCCAGACAGCAGCTGTTGCCGTCATGGGGATCGACCAATGGTGGGCGACCTCTTATCGGTGCCATGCGCTTGCCCTTTTGCTAGGAGCCACTCCCAATGAACTGATGGCCGAGCTATTTGGAAGGGTGACCGGAAATGCAATGGGCCGCGGCGGTTCGATGCACTTTTTTACAAACCGTCTTCTCGGCGGATTTGGGATTGTCGGCGGACAGATACCAATCGGCACTGGCGCTGCCTTTACGATCAAATACCTGAAGGACCAAAAAGAGCTGATGAACCAGAAAAACTGCGACGTTTCCGTCTGTTTTTTTGGCGATGGAGCTGTTGTCCAAGGGGCTTTTCACGAGTCGCTGAACTTAGCTTCTCTTTGGGACCTTCCGTGCATCTATGTCATTGAGAACAACCAATGGGGAATGGGCACCCACGTCGATCGGGCTGTCTGCGTCGAGCCGATCGCAGAGAAAAAAGCTCCTGGTTTTGCTATGGAGTCGTACACATTCGACGGGATGGACTTTTTCAACTGCTACGCAGGATTCCAACATGTATTCAACAAGGTCAAGTCGGATTCACGGCCCGTCCTTGTTGAAGTGATTACTGAACGCTTCCGTGGCCATTCGATCTCCGACCCAGGCCTATATCGCACTAAAGATGAGCTGCAAGGCTGCATGGCCCGCGATCCTTTGCTGATCATGTTCAAGACCTTGACAAACTCCCGAATCATTACGGAAGAGGAGTACCATGCCATGGACAAGGAGATGAAAGAAATTGCGATCGCTGCGATCAAATATGCTGATGATAGCCCATGGCCAGATCCGATTACTCTTGAAGAAGACGTATTTAGCCCTTAATTGAATTGGAGTTGACTTAAGATGCCCATGCAAGTTGTAGAAATGCGCGAAGCAATCCGTCAAGCGCTGGATGAAGAGATGCAACGGGACCCAGCTGTTTTTATCATGGGCGAAGAGGTCGCAGAGTACAACGGCGCCTACAAAGTAACCAAGGGAATGCTCGATAAGTGGGGCCCCTCGCGCGTTATTGATACCCCGATCTCAGAGCTGGGCTTTGCAGGGCTTGGCGTCGGCGCTGCGATGACTGGCTTAAGGCCTGTCATTGAGTTCATGAGCTTCAATTTCTCCTTTGTTGCTATCGACCAGATCGTCTCCAACGCGATCAAAATGCACTATATGTCCGGCAACCGGTTCTCCGTGCCGATTGTTTTCCGCGGCCCCAATGGAGCTGCTGCGCAAGTCTCTTCCCAACACTCCCATTGCGTCGAAGCGATCTACGGGAATCTGCCAGGGCTGATCATCGTAGCTCCGAGCAATCCCTATGATGCCAAAGGCCTCCTCAAGTCGGCCATCCGCAACAACAACCCGGTCCTCTATTTAGAGTGCGAGCTCTCCTACGGAGACAAAATGGAGATTCCCACAGAGGAATACCTTGTCCCTATCGGAAAAGCGAAGGTCGTGACGGAAGGCAAACATGTGACGTTGATCTCTCATAGCCGGATGGTCACCCTCTGTAAACAAGTCGTCGATGATTTTGCCAGGAAGGGGATTAGCGTTGAGTTGATCGATCTCAGGACGATTAAGCCGCTCGATCTTCCTACCATCATCGCATCGGTGACCAAAACGCACCGTTGCGTGCTTGTCGAAGAAGGCCATATCTTTGCTGGCATTTGCGCCGAAGTGGGATTCCAGATCATGGAACACTGTTTTGATCTTCTTGATGCTCCGATTGCGCGTGTTGCCCAGAGAGAAACCCCAATGCCCTATTCCAAAACGTTAGAGAAAGAGACGATGCCGACCAAAGAACGGATTGCTTCTGCCCTTCAACAAGTTTTAGCTTGAACTTAAGTGGAGTGAATCACCTATGCCTTTTACACTGACCATGCCAAAACTTTCACCCACGATGGAAGAGGGGACCATTACCAAATGGCGCAAGCAAGAAGGTGAATTTGTTAAATCGGGCGATGTATTGATCGAAGTTGCGACCGATAAGGCAACTGTCGAACACAGCGCTTTAGATGATGGCTGGTTAAGAAAGATCCTGATCAAAGAAGGCCAGACTGCAATCGTCAATCAACCGATTGCCATCTTTACCGAAAAACGGGAAGAGAGCATTGAAGGGTATCAACCAGAAGGCGCAATGCCTAAAATTGCAGCTCCCGCAGCAGCGCCAGCTTCTGCAGTTGAAGATGTGAAACCTGCAGCTGCCGCGCCAAGGCCAGCAGCTGGACCTGGACTGTCGCAGCCTTCATTTGTTCCCGAGCCCCCTTTGCAAAATTACCAGTTTTCCGCTCCATCCGGAGAGATCCCAGAGCGCCTTAAGACATCCCCCTTGGCCCGCAAGCTTGCCAAAGAAAAAGGGATAGACCTTTCTACTGTTAAAGGGTCGGGGCCTCAAGGAAGGATCGTTGCCCGCGACCTCGAACTAGGACAGCCCTCTTCGATCGTGACCTTCGGACGTCGGGAAGCGCCCACAATTGCTCCAGGGACCTATGAAGAGACGCCGCTTACGCCAATGCGCAAAGTGATCGGCCAGCGTCTGCAAGAGTCAAAAACCTTTATTCCCCATTTCTATGTGACCCAAGAGATCAATGCTGAACGTTTGGTCACAGTGCGCGGCGAATTAGCTTCAGCAGGGATCAAAATCACCTACAATGATCTGGTGATCCGCGCCTGCGCTCTTGCCCTCCGGGAGCACCCTCAGATCAATTCAGGTTTTAATTCGGTTACCCAGTCGATCATCAGCTTTAAGACGATTGACATCTCTGTCGCAGTCAGTTTGGCATCGGGGCTGATCACACCGATCATCCGCCATGCCGATTACAAGAACCTCGGCCAGATCTCTTCTGAAATGAAGAGCTTGGCGATGCGCGCCCGTGACGGAAAACTTGCCCGTGAAGAATATATCGGCGGATCGTTCACCGTGTCTAATATCGGAATGTTCGGCGTCGACGAGTTTAAAGCTATCATCAATCCGCCCCAAGCAGCAATCCTTGCTGTCGGAGGCATTATGGATCAGCCGATCGTCAAAGATGGGGCCGTCGTCCCTGGCAAGGTCATGAAATGCACCTTGTCGGCCGATCACAGGATCCTTGATGGGACCGATGCGGCGAAGTTCATTAAAACACTCCAAAAGTTCCTTGAAAACCCTTCAATTTTAGTGCTTTAGGTCTCTTAAAGCACCTCCTATTTTTCGTCATGATAGGGATCTTTAGATTATCGAATTCAGATTCTATTCTTTATTTTTAGCTATTAAACTATTAAATTTAATTTTATTGTATTAAAATATTTAATTGTGATAAAAATTAATTTAACAGTTTTTTATACAAAAGTTATTAACAATATTAATTTCCAAATTTATGGGTATATGTTATGGCGTCTTGTTCTAGTGCAACATCAGTTGTTCATTATTCTTCTCCAGTGGCAACTCCTTCCGAGTTTCTTGCAAAAATTGCTGAATGGGACCATGAAAAGCCCATCACCGATAAATATTATCAAGGGGAGTCTTTCTTAGATACGAATGAGGGGACAATTACTGGCCAACCTCCAAGTTCTAATTTACGACGGATTGCAAAAATGGATCACACCCATCCCAACAATCTGATCATCGGTGTAGGCGGGGTCATTAATTTAAGTTTGGTGGTATCTCGCGTTCAAGCTCTGAAATCGTCGCCAGACCGCGAGTTTGCCGTCCTGCTTGTCGATATCAA
>JAFEGU010000034.1 GCA_018239725.1 Verrucomicrobiota bacterium
AATCACATTTGGAAAGTTTGGAGCTGTCGCGAGTACGGATGATCTTGTCCCTGTCGATCTGATCGAACAGCAGCAGCAAAGCGCAAGCTGTGACCTCGTCGGCATGAAAGGAACCATCATGTGTTCCGCAGCTTCGTGGAATCATCGGAATAAACCGCCCCTCCCCTTAAATATCCCATTTTATTCCCCAAAAATATATTGCTCAAGTACATACTTTGAAACATTAGTAATCTGAGCTTTAAGATATAATTTTTACCGCAGAGAGCTGACTGAGGCCCTTAAAGATGACGACTTGTCGACAACTGTTTTCTCTCCATGGGCTCCTCGATGATTTTTTCTCGGCATCCTAAGGAACATGGACAGGCTGGAATGAAAACCACTTCATAATCAACAGCTTACAAATATTTTTCCCTGTCCTGAAAAATAAAAATGACTTTTTTTCACTGATCGATTAAGTTTTGCCGGCTCTTGCCAAAAACAGTTATCGACAAGTTTTCCACAATTGCTATAGATCCTGTTTTTTTTATCCTCGTTTTGTATAAAGTCGAATTTAAGAGCGGATTAACCAGAACCTAAGACGCCTCATGGAAAGCTACCTCTATCCAGACCATTACGACCTTGTGACGCCGGACGGATCGATCACCTCGATCAAAAAATCGGACGATGGATCGGCAACCGCTGAGATCATCATCCGACATATCTCGCCTGCCTTTGTCGGATTCCATCTAACCCCCGAACACCTCTCCTTCAACCTCAAGAGCACGCTCGCCCAGCTCGGGCTAAATGGGATCATTCAAGAACTGTCCCTAGATGTCAAAGAACTCACCGCCCATGTCAATGTCCACTTGTCCGCCTATGGAAAGATCGCAAGAGCCCTGCTGGAATTCATCGGCGAAGGAGACTACATCGGCAAGTTGTTTGCAGCGGATCCAACGCGGCGCGTAAGAAACCCCGACTATCTGCTCAGAATGTTCGGACGCACCGACCGGTGGGGCCGTCCCCTTCTGTCTTTAGGAGGCCCTGAGGGGCGCGATGAGATGCTGCTCGAAAAGATCGACGGGAGAACGGTCGCCTTTTTGAACTTGCAAGAAGGAACCCTGAATTATGACGAAGAGGCGACCATTGGACTTCTGCCGACGATCAGCAAAGCCCTTTCCAATCCCTCCTTCCGCCTCCGCACACTGATCCAGCTCAATCAGACGTGGCTCCCTTTTAGCAAGCGGACCGTCCATGAGAATGAGATCCTCTTGGTGCGCACAGCTCCATTGCACATCCGAACGGCTTTTGGAAAAGTTGTCGACGAACTGCTTCCCAAAGGGTATTTCCACACAACGGCAAACGTGCTCGAGCCCGATACAAAGGCATCCGGCGATGTCTATGAGCTCTTCGGAACATCGCGGGAAGAGATCACGAAGGTTCCCATCGAGTTCTATACCCTGGAGCCCCATCGGGAACACGTCTTCTTTAGCGACAGGGACCAGCTGCAAAGCTGCCTTGAAGATCCGATCTCCCTGTTTCAAGCCTTTGAGACCGCTCCTGAGCCATTGAACCATCGCGCTTCCGTCTTCGTCGTAAAAGGAGAGCAGCTACTCAAGTTAAAACCAGAAGATTGGATCTCAAGAGAAACGCACAAGTCAGAGTTCCCCGGCCTTTTCCATCCTGGACAGCAGGCCTCTCTTGTGCAGCGCTACATCGAACAGCAGCCCTGCTATCCCTTTCTTAAAAGCATCGAAGACGGCCTGATCACCAGCCAAGGGATCCTCCTCTGCCGCTACCTCCCCTCTCCCCTCATGAAAAAAATGATCCTGGGAGACCTCGTCCAGCGCTGTCTTAAAGCGATCTATTTCCAATACCCGTCGCTGACGCACGGCAGTTTCTTTTCCCACGAAGACCGATCGATGCTTCTTGATTTGAGCAAGTTCGGCATCCCCATCTTCTGGGTCGACCTCACTTCAAAAAAAGTTCTCCAGTACACTCCGAAACCGAACAAAGACTCGGGGATGTTCGTCCCCCAGAACCTCGTCGAGACCTTCATTGATGCGACAGCTTTTGGGATCTACGGCTCCAACCTGATGGAAGGAGACTTTGAACAAGAGCTCACCCTTCTTCTCGAAGGGATCGAAGACATGCGCAAAACGATGGACCACACCCTGCTGAACAAAGAGACTCCGATCGCCCTTGTCACCGGCGGCGGCCCAGGAGTGATGGAGCTTGGCAACCGGGTCGCTAAAAAACTCGGCATCCTTTCCTGCGCCAACATCGTCGATTTCCGCAATGCGCAAAACCTCAACTTAACAGAACAAAAGCAAAATCCCTACATCGATGCGAAAATGACCTACCGGCTCGACCGTTTGGTTGAGAGGCAGGCTGAGTTCCACCTTGATTTTCCTATCATTTTAACAGGCGGCATCGGAACGGATTTTGAGTATTGCTTAGAAGAGGTGCGCAGAAAAGTCGGCTCAGTCAATCCGACACCGGTGCTTCTCTTTGGAGAGGTCGATTATTGGAGGCAAAAGATCACATCCCGCTTCTTGTGCAACCTCAAAGTCGGAACGATCAAACACTCAGAATGGGTCAGCAACTGCTTCTATTGCATCCAAACAGCAAGACAAGGACTCAAAGTCTATCGGGACTATTTCCTAGGCAAGCTCCCAATCGGCCTCAAACATCCTTCTCCAAAAGATGGGTTCATGATCGTGGAATAAACGGGCATAAAAAAAGGAGCCTCATAACGAGGCTCCTTTTTTACAGATCAAAGGCCTGTACAGGACAACTATTAGGTTGTCGCTGCAGCAGCTCTGACAAGGTGTCCATTCGGTGTAGCAGAGTTCAAATGCTGGAAGTGAACCATCAAGAACTTAATGCCCGCATCAGTCAAATGGAAAGGATTAGCATCAGAATAGTCATTCTGATACGGCATTGGCATGTCTGCTGTATCTGCAGCAGTCAAGCGGCCGGCCGTTTCATGAGCGCCGATCTCATTGTCGATGAACTGGCTGATGTCGCGTGCAAAACCTGCATCAGAAGCAATTCTTCCATTGAGGAAGTTCTTCATGTTGAACAGGATATTTGCAGGCGTATAGATCCGCTGGAAAACGTTGCGGAACTGATCAGGCTGCGTATGAGCTTGAAAACGGTTCTCAGGAGAACGCGCATTGTTTCCGCCCATTTCGATATAAGGGTCTTGTAAGTTGGTTTGGCTTGTATCAAGTCCAAACTCGTTACCGACAGCTCTACGGATAAAGTTCAGCGTGTGTCCGCTCTGAGTCGATAAGGAATAGTAGTTGATGAACAGGTCTTCCTTTGTCTCTTGGATATACTGCTTGATGATCTCATCTAATGTTTCCATCTGGTTGGAAAGGACGCGGTAGACCTTGAAAGCCTCCGTATGGCGTCTTGGAACGCAATGCTCTGAAGCGCTGCACAGGTTCTCGATCGCCATTCTTTTCTTAGCAATGATGTCTGGTGTTTCCGGACTTCCATCTGCTGGCACGCGCAGGCCGAAAATGATCCCTTTGAGGGCGATATCGATATCAGCTGCAATGTTGCGATAGTATTGTGTACCGCTTGCCGCATTGTCCCGCACCATTTGCAAATAGTTAGTCTCTAAAGAACGTCGAGCGTTTGCCCGTGTAATTTCCGTTCCTTGGTCTTGATAAAGGACATCGTCAACGCCAACGCCGACTAGATCGCAAATACGGTCGAACTGGGTCAGCAGCTCGCCGATTTGGATAGGCGGGGTAGCAGTGTTGGCAATGTGTTGGATCAATGCAGGATCGAGCCTCGCAGGAGTTTCTGCTATCTTAGCTGGGTTCACTGTCAATCCTTGATAGACCTCTGCAGGAATATCGGTGGAAAAAACAATAGCCGCTCCAGCGCCGGAATGTTGAACGCCGCTGCCGGTTCCAGTACCAGTCGTCGTGCCTGTTTTACCGCTGAAAAAATCGAAGATCGGCTTGAAGAAATCAGCAATCCCTTGGAAGATTGATGAAAAGAAGTCGAGGACAGGTTGCATGAAAGTGCAAGGGCATGCATC
>JAFEGU010000350.1 GCA_018239725.1 Verrucomicrobiota bacterium
CGCTTCATCGGCATGCAGCACATGCAATGCCTCCGCATCTGCTTGGGAATAGAGAGCGACCGTTTGGATGCCAAGGTCATGGCAAGCACGGATAATTCTGACAGCGATTTCGCCTCGTTTGGCAATAATTACTTTTTGCATAGGATCTTTAATTAGACGATTCTCAGTATTTTAGTCCCAAATTCAACGGGATGGGCATTATCGACGAGGATTTCAGCATCAACCCCGCTAACGCCGGCTTTGACTTCGTTCATCACCTTCATCGCTTCGATGATGCACACGACTGTGTTTTCTTCAACGCGGTCCCCTACCTTAATAAAAGGAGGAGCATCAGGAGAAGGAGCGGAATAATAAGTGCCGACCATCGGCGATTTGACGAAATTGCCTTCTATTTCCTCTTTCTTTCCTGCTGATAGGGATTCTTCATGCGCACCATGTCTTGCATGTGAGCTCATGGCTGCAGGGCTCCGATGCAATGCTTCAGCATCCCTCATAGGAGCGGGATGAAAAACAGGAGGATAGGCGACAGCAACGGGGTGAGCAGCATGAGACCCGTGCTCTTCATGGCGCTCGAGATGGATTTCGTATCCCGTCTTTTCCTTGATCATGAGTTTTTTGATGCCTGCTCTTTCCATTGCAGTCATCAATTCTTTGATTTGCTTAAGCTCCACGGATTCTCTCCTAACGTTATACCCTTTGGATGTATTCATTTGTTTGAGTGTCGACTTTAACGATGTCTCCCGATTCGACAAACATTGGGACTTCAACTTTTGCCCCCGTTTCTAAAACAGCGATCTTCGTTGCATTGGCAACATGGGCCGCAGACTGGCTTTCTTCCGTCTTAACGACCATCAGTTCTAAGAATTGAGGAAGTTCCACTGAGAATATCGAGTTCCCGTAGAACATGGCTTTAAGCTCGGTGCCTTCTTTGAGGTAATTGACTTTGTCCCCGATGACCTGAGATGGGACCAGGACTTGCTCCAAATTGCCGATATCAAGGAAAAGATAGTCCTTGCCTTCCAGGTACAAATACTCAAGTCGCCTTTCTGCTAAAGACACATCTTGGACCGGCTGGTTGAGCTTGAAGTTTTTCTCGACGACATCATCCGACATCAGGTCTTTTAGCTTGGTCTTGATGAATGGAACGCCTTTTGCAACGGTCACTTTGACACAAGACTCGACCCGGTAGATCTTGTCATCGAGAGAAATGGTCATTCCTGGGGTCAGCTGATTGGTGGTCGTCATGTCAATTGTCCTTCTACCTTAGTGAGGCAGTTGCAAAACTCATTTACTCAGCAAAATCGATGATTCGCCGGCGAAGCAGTTTTGTAACTACCTCTTTGTTTCAAAAAGAGGAAATCGTTATCAAATGGGCGATGATATCTTTCAACTCGAGGAGCGAGGAGATCTTATAGTCGACATCGCTTGGCTGTCCCTTCGAATTCAGCCCCCTTCCCCAGCGCATCTGCACAGTCTTGTAGCCCAATTCTCTGGCAGGAGTCAGATCAATGGGAATCCGATCGCCGCACACAACGATTTCCGTCGGAGCATATCCCAGCTCGTCCGCTAAAGCTTGATAATGAACTTTTTTATTACCCGCTTCAGCGACAATGATCTTACTAAAAATTCCCGAATCTATACCAGCTTTTTTCAACTTGGTCAGCTGCTGAGGTGTTTTTCCAATCGTCACAATGGCAAGTTGATGGAAAAATGAGAGGTCGTTGAGGACCTCGTTGGCGTCCTTCAAGGGATTTAACGGAAAATCGAACGAAATGTTGTCGTAAATTTCTTGAATGCCGATTGGAAGAAGAGCCGGATCCGCGTTATGGATCTCTAGAAATTCAGACAAGGCAAACTTGGCGCTGTCCGCAGCAAGGTCCAGCCTCTTTAATAGATCGAGGGCCTCTGAAAAATCGGGGATTCTCAACCCCTCTTGAACTAAACGCTTTAACGCATCTTCAAGTTTAATAGGAGTGATGCATCCAGAGGTGTCGACTAATGTATCGTCTAAATCAAAGATGATTAACAATTTTCATTAACTCTTGAGCTAATTTTATTGGGTTATGACGGATCAAGCTGCGCTTAATCAGGTCTTTTTTGGGAGCCTCTTTAGGCTCACCAAGAAGAGAGGCTAGGACGACTCGGTCATCATCGAGATCATTTTTTACAAGCTCCCCTTCTTCGGCATAGACATCGATCAGTTCTTGAGAGGGGATCTGGTTATTGACTAGAATATAATCAAAGATATCGTCGCCAACAAACCGCTTGATCTCTTCGAGGTAGCTCCTCACTGAAAACCCTGTTGTCTGGCCTTTTCGGTTCATCAAATTGACAACGAAGGTCTTTTTGGCTTGAGAATTGCGAAGAGCTTCACTGACGCCTTCAACAAGCAGATTAGGGATCAAGGAAGTATGCAGCCCTCCAGGACCGATGACAATCAGATCTGCATTCATTATCTCATTGATCGCATGGGGATTAGCCTTTGGAAACGGCTCTAAGTAGATGCTTTTATAGCCCTGGTCGATCTCTTGAGAGAGATAGATCTCCTTTTCACCTTCTAAGAGCTTCCGGTTGTTGAGAAGCATCTTCAGTCTGACCTGGTGGGTCGTAACGGGTATTACCTTGCCCTTGATGAACAAAATTTTCCCCATCTCTTCGACTGCTTTCTCAAAACTTCCAGTCACTTTTTCCAATGCAGACAACAGTAGATTGCCAAAACTATGCCCTTCCAATCCGCCGTTTTCAAAGCGGTAGTTCATTAGCGAGCGCATCATGTTAGATGAATTAGAAAGAGCGACGAGGCACTGGCGGACATCTCCGGGAGGAAGGACGCCGAGCTCATCGCGTAAAATCCCGGTGCTGCCTCCATCATCTGCCATCGAAACAATGGCGCTTAAATCAACATTGTATCCCTTCAAGCCCCGTAACACGGAGAAATTGCCCGTTCCCCCACCGATAACGACAATTTTTTTCATCCAAAATCCTTTCTGTTAGAGGCTGCTCTTAAGACTTTTTAGGGTTGCAACTCCCTCCTTCATATTGGGAGTCTTGAATAAATAAGTTCCCGACACCAAAACATTAGCGCCGGCTTTTACGCACTGCGCCCCAGTTTCCGCATCAATTCCCCCATCCACTTGGATATCAAAGGGAGGCAGCTTCGCCGCTTCCGGATTATCTTCTGAAGGGGCAATCCCGCCTTTCCGAATGTCGAGCTTAGTGCAGATATCGCGAGTAAACTTAATTTTTTCTAAAACGTCAGGCATAAATGCCTGGCCGCCAAACCCGGGATTGACCGTCATTAATAAAATCAGGTCGCATTTGTCCAAGTACTTGGGAATGAGAGACTCCGAAGTCTCAGGACAAAAAGCAAGCCCAGCTTGAATGTTGCACTTGCGGATATAGTTCAACGTCTCTTCGACCTCCTCGGTCGCTTCAAGATGAAAAGTGATCCGATCAGCTCCAGCTTCAACGAACCTTTCGATATAATCAAAGGGGTTATAGATCATCACATGGACATCGAGGAATAAATTTGTCGCCCGATTAATGGCCCCTACGGCTCGAGGGCCAAGGGTCAAATTGGGTACGAAATGACCATCCATAATATCGATATGAACGGCATCAGCGCCAGAGTCTTCGATCCGCTTCGCCTCATCAGCTATGCGTCCAAAATCTCCGGATAAAATTGAAGGAGCTACTTGTATTGGCCAATGTTTCTTATGCATATGCTATATTTTTGGCTATCCAAGGAAATTTATTCAAGGAGTGATTGCAAATCGGGATAAATTAGGATGACAACTGACTCAACATTCTTTTTGAACTGCAGAGACTAGGGCCTTTCTTTTTGCTTTGTCCTCAGTTTGGAGGACAAATCCTAGATAGCGGACGTCGAATGCCTGCAAAGACAAAGTTGCCAATTGCGACGATGGAATGTGCAGATGAGCAACATTTTCAATCATTTTTTCCTTTAGATTGATATCCTGATAACTGATAAGAACATAAAGGACTGCGCCCTCTTCCTTAAAGCAGACCTCTTTTTCCTGATAGGCATCTTTGTTTTTTTCTACAGCTTCCAACAGGATTGAAAACAAATTTTTAAGGATTTGAGGAGAAACAACACTGCGCAACTCGATAGGAAAAATCGAGTGGAAAAAGTTCTCCAATAAAATTTCCTCTCGCCTGCTCATATTCGGAAATAAACATTTCAAACCTAAAAACTGCTCTTGCTGCTTGGAGATCATTCCTCCATTGTAATCGCGCACTTCACCAACAATCCTCTGCAGCTCTGAAGTCACAACGTGACGGGCTTTAAGCAGATCGACAGAGTGGTCTTGCCTCAAGAAGGAAGAAGCGGGCAATCTTACACGAAAGACAGTGGCCTCTTTGGGATATTTTTTTCTCAAGGTCCCGACGATCTTGACCCGGTCAGGGATGAACTTCAAAAATGTTTTTGACCTCTGAAACAACTCCTGGATCGATGGCATCCCCTTTTGAAGGACCCTTAATATAATGATAGTAAAAGAAAGCTCAAGATCGGTCTGCTCTTCAAAAGAGATAATGACCTGGGGAAGGTCGCGGGGATAGCGAAGCTGCTGGGCCAAAGTGATGATATTGCGCATCACCTCTTCTTCATTGCGCGGCATGAATAGAGGCCGCATCAACTTCTCCACCCCGTTCTTCAAATCTTCCGATAGCCGCTCTTTTAACATTTTAATTTCTGCAAGGGAGAACTCTTCACCGCTAGATTTTTCGAGTTCAAGGTAGAGAAGCTGGATCTTGTCTTCCCGCAACGAACTGACAAAATTGGAGTCGGCGACCACGCTGATATGGGGAAAATAGACTTTGATTGCTTTAATGAGGTGCCTTTCTTCAAATATTTCATTGTCATTAAGAAAGTTCATTCCTACAAAAACACCCAAGACCCTTTTTGTCCCAAACGGCAAATGCAGCTTTGTCTTGCAGAGTTTTAAGGTCAGGTGGCGCACTCCAGGAACATTTTCAACCTGTTGCTGGATCGCTTTCCTAAAAAGATAAAACACGTAAATGATCCGGCTCATGTGCCCGTATTCACGAGCGCCCTTGAACTCCTCATTGCACATCACTAAAAAATGCTGCATTTGGGTAAAAATATCGGAATCAAAATCATTCGGCCTCTTTTCAAGCAGCGAAGCGATCCTTTCCTGGATCAACGATGTCTTCTGATCCGCAGACAGTCCTTTAATTTCCAAAATCCGATTTGCATGGTAAACCGAAATCAGGCCTAGCCGAATTTCTGTCTCTAAAATAGGCAGATTGCTGCGAACAATCTCCATTTCATCCAGCTCTCCTACCGAGATGACCATTTCGCTGACAGTAAAAACTTCATTTGTCAACTCGGGAAGCTTAAAATCGGTCGCAAAAAAGGAGGAAATGTTAAGCCTGCGGCCAGGCAAAAGCCAACGATGGATCATTTCATAGAAAAATTTAACAGCATTGGGACGGTGGCGCGTCAATAGAAATACAGAAATATTATAGGGAGACTCCCCCCATTCAGCCATACGGATCACGGGGAGGATCTTATGAAGCTCTTCAATCGCAGCCCCGTCAAAGTCTCCCCCTTCTTTTCCTTCAGAAGATTCAGCAAAAAAGAAATCGGGAGGCAGAAGTTTTGCCAGAGCATTGCGGATCGAGCCGCTATAAAGAAGCCGATGGGGATTATCGGAAACGGTATCAAGAACGGTGGTAATAACCGGAAAACGGTGTGAGGACGCCTGAGTGATCATCTGCTATTCCTCATAGATGCAAGTTTGACTATCCACTATTTTACAAGGCCCTATCAAGGTTCCTTGGCTATACCGCAGCTCCGGGTCAAAAAAAGAGCGAATATGCAAATTCAATAAATTTCTTTCAGCAAGCTTGATGCACCGGGCATGCAACACCTCAGCCCCCTTCTCAATAATTTCCAAAGCGCTTTTGTACGAAAGGTTGTTTAACACCTTCGCATAAGGATTTTTTTTAGGATCCTCTTCGCATATTCCCGGCACGTCCTTGTAAAACTCGATAACGCTTGCCCCCAAAGCCACACCTAAGGCAACAGCTGTCGTATCGGATCCTCCTCTTCCCAGAGTCGTAATCTCACCCTCCCGGCTTACACCTTGGAAACCAGCGACGATCACAATCCGCCCCTCATCGAGATGCTTTTTTAGGCGATGTGGCCTGACATCGACGATCCGCGCTTCAGAATGCAGACTCGATGTGATGATGCCTGACTGGCTGCCTGTAAAACTAATCGCTTCTTTATTTTTTAGCTGAAGCGCCATCGCAAGAAGGGCTACGCTGATCCTCTCTCCGACAGAGACGAGCATGTCTTGCTCGCGGAGAGGAGGTTCTGGGTGGACTTTCTTTGCAAGAGCTAGCAACTGGTCAGTCGTATCGCCCATGGCGCTTACGACAACGACAACTTTAGCATTAACTGCGCGACTTAAAATAATTTCTGCTATGCGAGAAAACTGTTCCGTGCTCGAAACTGCCGCCCCGCCGAATTTCATTATTATCGTTTCCATAAGCAGACGTCTAAGCTAGAACAAAGGATAAAAGCAATCCTAATAAATTTTTCAAACTCTGGCAATAGAATTCAGGATCCGCAGAAGCAAAGCTCTATGTAGAAGGATTGGATTTTTTACCGTTGCTTATATTACGAATCTTTTGATAGCATCTTCCCTTTAAACCCAAATGGATGGGCTTGATTTATAAACCCTAGGAGTAACCCTTAACATGTCCAAAGCAAA
>JAFEGU010000351.1 GCA_018239725.1 Verrucomicrobiota bacterium
AGATGCGGTTCAAAGAGACTGTCAGGAATGCTCCAGATAATTTTGACCACCATTGCGCGCCTTTAAAATATTATCAGGACGCAAATGGATTGAACGTCAGCAAGCGGATCTTAAATGCGCTGCTCGGAACAGATGTGTTCCAGCGCCGGCGCCCTGTTGAAAACCGGATGCATTACGATTTAAGAGGAATTTAGTAGAGAGCCAACGGCTATTCGTTGGCCTTGAGAACTTCCATGAAGGCAGATTGGGGGATGTTGACCTTTCCGATCTCCTTCATTTTCTTTTTCCCTTCTTTTTGCTTTTCCCACAGCTTGCGCTTCCGTGTGATATCGCCGCCGTAGCATTTGGCAGTCACGTTCTTTGTCAAAGCGCGGATCGTCTCGCGGGCGATTATTTTTCCGCCGATGGCTGCTTGGACAGGGACCTTGAACTGCTGCAATGGGATCACATCGACGAGCTTTTTGCAGATCGCTCTTCCGCGCCCTTCCGCTTTTGTCCGATGGACGAGGCAGGAGAAGGCATCGACCGGTTCTTCGTTAACGCGGATCTCGAGCTTGACGATATCGCCGATCTCATACTTTTCAAATTCGTAGTCGAACGATCCATACCCTCGCGTGACCGATTTCAGCTTGTCGTTGAAGTCGGTGATGATCTCATTGAGAGGAAACCGGTAGGTAAGAAGGAGGCGTTTAGAGTCCATCGTCTCGGTTTTCACCAGCTCTCCCCGTTTTTCCATGCCTAAGCTCATCACGGCGCCGAGAAACTCAGCAGGGACCATGATATGGCTTTTGACCCAAGGCTCTTCAATGTACTCGATAAATGTAGGGTCGGGGAAATGGGCGACATTGTCGATGTTTAAGTCTTTGCCGTCGTTCAGAGTAAACTTGTAGACAACGCTCGGAGCGGTTGTAATGATGTCGAGGTTGAACTCCCTTTGGAGACGTTCAAAGACGATCTCGAGGTGGAGCAGGCCTAAAAAGCCGCAGCGGAAACCAAACCCAAGGGCCATGCTGCTCTCTTGTTCGACATGCAGTGCAGAATCATTGAGCTGCAGTTTGACCAAAGCATCGCGGACCATTTCAAAGTCGGATGTGTCGACAGGATAGATCCCTGCGTAGACGACAGGAGAGATGTTGCGAAAACCAGGAAGGGGCTCTGTTGCAGATTTGCGCGATGAGGTGATCGTGTCGCCGATCTTAACGTCCGCTGTGTTCTTGATGTTCGCAAGCAGATAGCCGACCTCACCAGGGCGGAGCACATCGACAGGTTTTTCATCAGGAGAAAAGATGCCGACCTCAAGGACCTCGAAGGTCTTTCCTGTCGCCATCATGAGGATCGGTGTTTTCTTGGTGATCTCGCCGCTCATCATACGGACATAGACCATGACGCCGCGGTATGGATCGTAGTGGGAATCAAATACAAGTGCGCGCAGAGTGTCGTCAGCAGGAGCTGACGGGGGCGGGACTGCGATCAAGATCCTTTCGAGGATCTCTTTAATGCCGATCCCTGTTTTTGCCGAAGCTAAAATAGCATCGGAAGTATCGAGTCCGATCACATCTTCGATCTGCTGCTTGACGCCATCAACATCTGCCGAAGGGAGGTCGATCTTGTTGATCACCGGCACAATTTCCAATGAGCGGTCTAAAGCGAGATGGACGTTGGCCAGGCTTTGCGCTTGCACGCCTTGCACAGCATCGACGACCAGAAGGGCTCCTTCGCATGCTGCTAAAGAACGGGAAACTTCGTAGGTGAAATCGACGTGTCCGGGTGTGTCGATGAAGTTGATCTGGTAGATTTTTCCATCTTCAGCTTGGTAGTGCATGGTGACAGGGTGGGCCTTGATCGTAATGCCCCGCTCCCTTTCTAAGTCCATCGCGTCGAGAACTTGTTCTTGCATGTCGCGCGCTGCAATGGTCTGCGTGAGTTCGAGCAGCCTGTCTGCAATGGTCGACTTTCCATGGTCGATGTGGGCGATGATGGAGAAATTGCGGATTTGCTTAATGTCGTATTGGAAAGGCTTTTGCATTTGTCTTTTGTCCCAGTAAAGCTTCTCAGTTTAGAGAAAGGCTAAAATGAATGCAAGTTCCTCGTAGAGAGGTTCAAAGGAGTCATAAAAGAAATTGAATTTTTTTAGGATTGATCTTTAAGAACTTGAATACAATGGATTAAAGAAGCGAGCTAAGCGGAAAAATTAAATAAATTGTTTGATTGAAGAATAGAGTCCCAATAAGATATGATGCTTCTAAAAAACACTGCAAATTTAAAGAAAAAAATTATGGCAATTGAAGCGGTTGGTAATTGTTTCTACAACATCGATATGGCGCTCGGTTCTGCATTGTATTCTGTGCGCACGACGATCAGTTCCATCCCAGGCGCTGTCCAGCGTCAGCTCGACGATTGTTGCTCGACCGACTGCAAGGTGTATGGGCTCATCGTTCTTGGCCGGATGCTTCAAGCAACTGCAATTTTAGGTGTTGCTGGATGCATATTCGCCGCTGTGATGCTCGGACCAATGGCCTTAGTTGGTGTTATTCCTGCTATCGCTTCAGCTCTTCTAGGAACGTACATGGCTGCGTGTCCTGACGATGTGCATGATGCCATTTTTCCTTTACCTCCTTATGTGGTCGACCAACCTGTCGGATTGATTAATACTGGGAACAATTGCTGGGCCAACGCCAGCATGCAGCTGCTCATGAACTCGCCGAACCTCTCGACTTCTATGGCTGCGTTGCGAATTCCTGAAGTACAGCAGATTGCTCAAGCCTACACGGCAACGAAAAATGCCGGCGAGAGGGTTGTGCGCGGTTTTGATGGCCAGCTGATCAGGAATGTCCTTAATGCAGCAGGGCGCGTCCATCCTGATTCGGTCCAAGAAGATGCGGCAGAGTTTTTCGAATATTTATTTGAAGTGCCCCATTCCCTCTACCACCTTCAGGAGACAGTCCAAGGGGTCCCCCGGCATCAAACAACCGATCTTCCGTTGATCCCGTTAGCTCTGGAGCAAAATGTCAGCACACCGTTTAACGATTTGTTGAATCATTTCTTTAACTTCCAAGACGAAGCCGGACAAGCGCATAGTTTACGCTTTGCTACAGCCCCGAATGATCTGGTAGTCCAGTTAAGAAGATTTTATACACCGTTGCGCGATGGCAGACCGATTGTGATCGATGCTCAAGGCCATTACCAGGAGGCTCGGCACAACCAGGCTATCGCAGTCCCTCAGAACACGACCCTAGAAGCCCGTCATTGCCAAGATGGGCAAGCTGCTAACTATGAATGCGACGGCTTTATCGTCCAATTCGGCAATACCCTCAATAATGGCCATTACGTTGCCTATGTCAAGCGCCCTGACGGCTCTTGGTGGGCCTGTAACGATCGCCGTGCGCGCCAAATCACGCCCGAATATGCCCAGCAGTTAATGAACCAAGGGTATATCTACCATTATAGAAAAGTCCCTGCTACAACTTAACGTATCTCTTTGCATCGATTAGATTAGATCGGACGTTAAGTCTCTAACTGCTTGCATTTAAGTTGCTTATGTCCACATTTTTGCTGCCTTAAGTCTAGGTAGTTTCTTTTCAAATTTCTTTTATTTATTAAATTTTTCTTTTGTTTCAAATTAAATTAAAATCAAAATTAAATTTATAATATCTAAATCTTGTGATGTTAAAATAGGTAATATGCATATCAAATATTAATAAAAAAACAGTGTTGAGGGGTTATGTCATCATCTTTCCAAGCCGACAGCATCAAGTCTTTGCCTAATGATGTTCAAAATGCCTTTCAGGTAGCTAAAGATGCTTCATCTAAGGCTAAAAAAAAGTTAGGGCCAAATATTATTCAAAGACTCAGTAGTTCCCGAAATGAAGAAAGCAGCGCTCCTGCATGGGCCGTTAACCAAGTGAGAGCATTAAGGGACCTAAAAGAACACCTCTATTATTTGCAGATCAATCCCGAAGAAACGCCTGAGCTTCAAAGGCGGCTTATCAAGTTCGAGAAAGTAAGCCAGAAAATACAACAACGTTTTCCTGAGTTATTTCAAAAAGATGATCAGAAAAAGTTTTGTCCCTATTCTTCAAACCTAATTAGGCCCCTTTCTGCCGATCCTCTGTTTTGCTCTTCAAAACCTTATTGGGAAATGAATTTTGCCCTTCTTTACTCAGCATTTCAAAAAACAGACAATGTGGATTTAAAAAAAGCGCTCTGTTTCTTGATCGTTAATTATCTGGCCAAAGCCGCTTTTTTGAACGGCACTCCTGATATCCACATGTCCGATCGGTATACGAAGAAATATGCTGAGATGACCCAGCTAGGTGAATTTTTATGGGGTGGATTATACCATCGAAGCAATATTTCAGAAGTCCCTGTCCTGAGAATGCTCAACATGGACGATCAGATTGGTTTCGAAAATGATGTCGAAGGATTTCTTGTAGATACCATTGAGCTCCAACCATTATTTCCGATTTCTTTTACCCCCATTCCAAGGAGCGACGACCTCGAAGCAGAAATTGAGACGATGTGCAATTCCTTTGATTCACATTTTGAAATGAACCTTCAGAACTTGAATGCTCTAAATGATGGCCATGTCACACTTCAGTTGCACCAATGAGTTTATAAAATACTTCTTTTGGCGTTTTCCATCCTAGTGTTTGTCTAGGCCTTTCATTCAGCCAGTCCTGTACTTGTTTGATTTTCTCTCTAG
>JAFEGU010000352.1 GCA_018239725.1 Verrucomicrobiota bacterium
CAACCCCGATCGTCATTCCAGTGATCAGGAAGACGCCCCCGACAAAACGCAGTTTGGCCAACGATGGTTTCATGAGGCGCCCTTTCCGTAGGAGGAATTCCTTAGTTGCTATACACTTGTGGTATATACTGCTTCCACCTGAAAGTCCTTGTTGCTTTTGGCGTTTGGCATCCACGGGGACGGTCCTTGTGCCAAGGCCCTTTAAAGCCTCTTGCATGGAACGTATGCAGCTCTCGCATACGTTCTGTTTCAGAGGCTTTAACCTCGTGGCGCCAAATCCAAAATCAACGAGGACTTTGAAGTGTCAGCAGTATGTATTAAATATTTAAATTTTAAAATGTTTACCATAAAATTTGTTTAACGAATCGAGAAAATCTGCTAGAATGGGGCAATCGGCTCTATAGAGCTTTAGTTTTGTTAGCAAAGGAAGGATTATGAAAAATTCAAAATACGATTGGGGCGTACTCATATTTATCGTCGGTTATCACCTGGCTCTATTGATCGGCCTGCCCATTTACTTTATGAACCACTCGCCTTCAGCTGGGATTTGCGTTGTGTCAGCCCTCTTGATGTATATCTCTGGTATTAGCGTCACTGCCGGCTACCATCGCCTCTATTCCCATTCGACCTATAAGACCAATAAGTACGTGGAAGCCGTTTTATTATTTTTTGCAACGATTGCGACCCAAGGCAGCGCTTTGAAATGGGCATGCGACCATCGGAAGCACCACGCTTATGTCGATCGGGATCAAGATCCGTATTCGATCAAAAAAGGCTTTTTATTCGCCCATATCCTCTGGATGTTTTATAAGGCGGATCCGATCGACCCTAAGGTTGTCGCCGACCTATATAAAAACAAATTAGTCATGTTTCAACACAAGTTTTATGTTCCTTTGATGTTTTTGACAAACATCCTTTCTTTTGTTGTGATGGGATATATTTTTAATGACTACCTGAGCGCATTCGTCTTTGTATGGGGCGTTCGCCTTCTTGTCCTCCATCACTTTACTTGGTTCATTAACTCTCTTGCTCACACTTGGGGAAGCAAGTCGTTCAGCCAGGAACACTCCGCTGTAGATAATTATTTAATGTCGATCTTTACGTTCGGCGAAGGCTACCACAACTACCACCATACCTTTGCCAATGATTACCGCAACGGGATCCGATGGTATCATTTTGATCCGACCAAGTGGCTGATCTGGACATTGTCAAAATTTAAATTGGCCTATGGACTTCGCAAGGTCAGCCACATCCGCATTCAGGAAAGGATCGTGATCGAGCGGAGAAATGAGATGATCGAGGTCGTCAAGAACTACCTGAGCGTCAATAGCGCCATTTTAGAAGAGAAGATCGAAAGTACCACTCGGGATATTCTTGCAAGATTTTCCGATTTCTACAGGCTTACGCAAGAGTATAAGAGCTACAAAGAAAAAGGACAGCCTAATAAGGACTTGTTAGAGGAGCTGAAGCTGCAGATCGAGTCTCTTAAGAAAGGTATAGCGGAAGACTGGGAAGCTTGGAACAAGCTTTCCAAGGACATTATGAAGCAGGCAGCTGCTTCATAATCGGTTTCCTGATCTACTAAACGAGGCAGTTTTACAGCTGCCTTGAAATGAAAAAGGGCCTGTTTTCACAGGCCCTTTTTCATTGGTAAGGAAATATGCAGAGTCGAATTAACGGCTTTTGCCGCCGAATCGGGCTTTAGAGCCTCCGCTTCTACCTTTTCCAAACGGCTTGAACTTGTTATTTGAAAAACGGCGCGGCCCTTTTTCTTTACGGAAGGAAGGCCCGTTCCTCTTTTGTGCACGGAAATCTTTCCGTTCAGATTTCGGCTTAGGCTCAAGTCCTTCAATTGTGTGGATGTTGATCGAGGAGCCTGTCATTTTTGAGATTTTGGCAATCATCGACTCTTCTGCATAGGAAGCGAATGTGATCGCAACGCCTGATGCGCCCGCTCTTCCAGTCCGGCCAATCCTGTGGACATAGTCTTCCTCTTGATAGGGAAGGTCGATGTTGATGACATGCGACAAAGAAGCAACGTCGATACCGCGAGCAGCGACATCGGTTGCAACCAGAATTTGGATCTGTTTGCGGCGGAGCCTGTCGATGGTCTTTGTCCTTTGCCGTTGGTTCATGTTTCCGTGAAGGGCTCCTGAACGATGCCCCTTTTCGTGGAGCTGGATAGCAATCTCGTTGGCTTGCCGTTTTGTTGCCGTGAAGATGATGGCTTGATCAATAGGCGTATTAGCGAGGATATGGTCCAGCAGGCGAAGCTTATGGCCCATCCCATCTGCAAAATAAAAGCGCTGCTCGATATTGCCTTTCACAGTGTGGTCAGGTTTGATTTTAATCTCGAAAGGCTCTTTTTGCATTTTTTGGGAAATTTTCAGAATCTTCGTGTCAAGCGTCGCTGAAAAAAGCAATGTCTGGCGCTCTTTAGGAGTTGCTGCAGCGATCTTTTCAACCGGGGCGATGAAGCCCATATCGAGCATTCGGTCCGCTTCGTCAAGGACAAGAAACTTAACTCTTGAAAGATTGATCCTTCCTTCGTCCATATGATCGATCAGGCGGCCAGGGGTCGCAACAAGGATATCGTAAGGTTGGTTCAGGGCTTTGTTCTGCGGAGGGTAAGGAACTCCTCCGTAAACGCAGACTGTTTTTAAATCGGGGAGGTATTTCCCGAACTTTTTGGTCTCTTGGGCGACTTGGATTGCCAATTCACGGGTAGGAACTAGAACTAAAATTTGAGGCCCTTTGCCTTTGGTCTTTGGAAGGGTGCTCAGGTGATGGAGCGCTGGAAGCATAAATGCAGCCGTTTTTCCCGTCCCTGTCTGGGCCGAGGCAATAAGGTCTAAACCGCTTAGGATTTTAGGGATAGCTAGCTCTTGGATGGGAGTTGGCTTTTGGTAGCCGATCTCTTTTAAGGCTGTCATAATGGGAGGAGCAAGTGTAAAATCGGAAAAACTCATTATAGAGATACCTCTGTTGTGGAGTAAATTTTTTCTTTCCAGAGGGGCTCTGACCCAAACGAATTTCTTTCTTGGACTTCCCATCTAAAAAACTTGAGGAGGATCATATGATAAAATCCCCTTATTCTCTAGCTAAATATCGAGTCTGAGCTTTACAACCAGATATTTTTTTAGTAATAACAAAGAGCGGTATCTACGTAGCCTTAGGAAGTTGGCTGTCAATTTTCTATATATGATAGGGAATTTTAGGGCGGTCTTCTCCGGATTTGAGCTTCTTTGAAAAAACTATAAGAGGAGATATGGACTTGTCTCAATTAAAGAAAATTGCGGGTTTGATGGTCCTGGTCGTCGGTGCTGGTTTTGTCGCATATGCAATCCATTCCATGCAACAAACGCATGAAGCAAAGCAAAATGTTTCCGCGGTTGCAAGTCCTTCCTTGGAAGAGCCGTTAGGCGCAATCGTCGGCGATGTGCTGACAAAAAAAGTCAGCGAAAACGACATGAAGCAGACCTATCTGCTGATTGGCGGAATGGCCGTGTTGCTCAGCGGCGGCGGACTTGTTTTTTTGTTCCGAAACAAAAACTAACGCTTATACCTCAAAGTCCTTGTTGCTTTTGGCGTTTGGCATCCAGAGGACGGTCCTTGTGCCAAGGCCCTTAAAAGCTCATTGCATCGAACGTATGCAGCTACGCATACGTTCTGCTTCAGAGGCTTTAAACTCGTGGCGCCAAATCCAAAATCAAAGAGGACTTTGAAGTGTCAGCAGTAGATAACTTAAGACTGTTTGATAGTCGCGTTGAGTTCTCCTAGTCTGTTTTGCAATTGCCTTCAGAATATACTGTGGGCTTGATTTAATTTTTTTCTTGTCTCATTATTGAATCCTTCTCACCCTTTTTTGGAGAAAAAAATGAGACGTTTATCCTGGCTGCTTCTTTACGTTGCATCGTTCTGTTATGCCAATGACAATGTGGAGCTTCTGATCGCTCCCGATCAAATTGAAAGCCGAATTCAAACTGTTGCACAGTCGCTCAACGAGTTATACCGCAATGATGAGGTGGTGATTGTCATGGTAATGAAAGGCGCCATTTGCGTTACGGCAGATCTCATTCGGCATCTAAATGTTCCGCTGACCATCGACTACCTGAGGGCAAGCAGCTATGGGCGCCGAGGGACAACAGCTGGCGAGTTGAAGGTTGCAGGCCTAGATACCCTCGATGTAGAAGGAAAACATGTTCTTGTCGTTGACGATATCTTCGATACTGGCAACACCATGGTGACTTTGATGAAGCTTATTCAACAAAAGAGTCCCAAATCTCTGAGATCTTTAGTCCTTCTTGTGAAAGATGTTCCAAGGAAAGTTTCCTATCGGCCCGATTTTGTCCTTTTTGATATCCCCAACCGTTTTGTGATTGGATACGGGCTTGATTACAAGGAACACTACAGAGGCCTTCCAGGTATTTTTGCATTCATCAACGACACACCACCATCGGAGTAACAAATATGATTTCCAAGATCCGTCTAGCAATTGGCATTTTCGCTGCATTTTCATCCGTAAATTCGTTCGCTTTAGCTGAGCCCCACCATAAAACAGTCTTGAACCAACTGGTCTACGAGATCCGCAATCCTGAGACAAAAGGGGAGGATTTTCGGAAAGCTTTGGAGAAGATCGGCGAATATTTGGCGATTGAAGTGATGGACCTGCTGGAGCAAAAGAAAGTGGACGTTGAGACGCTGACCAATGCCTCCGCAACCCATTTTCTTCTTGAAGAGCAACCTGTCCTGGTAACAATTTTACGTGCCGGGGTTCCTCTTTGCATGGGAGTACATAAGGTTTTTCCCGATGCAGAGGTAGGATTCATCGCGATGTCCCGCAATGAAGAGACTTTGCTTCCCGATGTCGAATATGTCGCAATTCCTGATATCAAAGACAAAAGCGTCATCTTGGCAGACACGATGATCGCTACGGCAGGTTCTATTTTAGATGCCATCAAGATCATTGAAGCTCGCGGGCCGAAGAAAATTTACATCATCGGCGCCATCGCAGCTGAGCCGGGCATCCAAAGGATCAAGCAAGCCTATCCTTCCGTCCATATCATTGCTGCTGCAGTCGACCCTACTTTGAATGAAAAAGGGTACATTGTTCCGGGACTTGGCGATGCGGGCGACAGGGCATACGGGCGAAAGCATTAATTTAGATCCAGTTGCAAAACTGCTTTGCCCAGCAAAATCATCGATTTTTCCGGGCAAAGCAGTTTTGCAACGCCTTCTTTAGCAATCTTTTTTAAGAGTTGGCATACTGCATCCATATTGGAAGGATCTGGTTCAGGTAGTCCATGAACTTCCAGAGTCCCACGCGATGGTTCAGATGCCCTAATGGATCAAATTGGGCTTGGGGAAATGCGATCCCAAGTCCGAACAGACCGGGAGCAATGATACCGGTCCTGTCATCGTATTTCAGACCTTCCAACTGCTCCAGAACGGGCAGCTTGCGCCTTTGGAATCCCGTTGCATAGACTGCCTTGTTGCACTCTGCTAAAGACTCGGAAAATGTGTGTTCGGTAATTAACACTCTGCTCATATTTTTAGGAAGGGTGTGGTCGATATGCTGCTTTGCCCAAGCTGCTGTAAATCCTTTAAGCCCTGTGTCGTCATAGAGGATCCAATCTTTGAGATAGACCGCATACTGATGTGTAGAACGATAAAAATTGATTACTTTGCGGACCTTGATGTTCATTAAATTCGCTAAGACCAGCATGGCGGAGTGGGAGGATCCAAAGACAGCGATGCAATCCTTCGGATCGACGCTCTGCTTTAGGGCTTCGGGATTTAGCGCTGTTTCGAGGGTGATTGTTTGAACGCCTGAGTGGTTGAGCATTTTTGGCTCTGAGCCGATCGCCAAAATCACATTCCTGGCAAAGAGGGGATCTTGATCGGTCTTGATTTCCCAGCCGCCTTTGTCCAGCTTGAGAGCCATTGCAGTAGTTTGGGATACTGCCACCTTGTTTTTTAGCCGCTCTGTGATCCACTGCAGAGGAGCGACGATATGCTCAAGCAAGCAGGTTTCTTTAGG
Source organism: Verrucomicrobiota bacterium (assembly GCA_018239725.1). Lineage (GTDB taxonomy): Bacteria > Chlamydiota > Chlamydiia > Chlamydiales > Rhabdochlamydiaceae > Acherontichlamydia. The sequence continues at coordinate 6,041 of JAFEGU010000352.1, forward strand.
GTTCAGGTCTTGCAGGGGAAATTTCTTTTTATGATTGTCAAATTCAAAAGCGCTGCAGTTATAGATAAAGCGCAAGAACAGTTCCACCGTGGTGTTGCTTGGCACGCAGCTCCATTTATTGCCAAGGTCTCCAACAGCAAAATGGGGATCGATCCAAAGGATTCTGCTCGAGTCAACTCCAGCATCTAACAATTTTCCTACAGCGGCGATCCCGGAAGGACCAGCTCCCACAACAGCCCAGTTGAATTGTTTCGTCAGATCCATTTTTTCCTCTTGTATGCGAGCTTTCTCCAACTACCGAAAGAACCTGAAGAATCATTTTCTGACAGCACACAGTTCGCGGCTAAGCCCGCTTCCCGATTCTTCAGATTCTTTCGGTATACCATATCGGAGTGTTATGGGAAATTCAACTCTAATGCATTGACATGCTTATACAGACATTGATACAAAATTAAATATATCCAGATCAAAAGGACGCGCTGTGTTTCAGAAATGTTGGGTCGATGTAAAAAGTATTGTTCCGGTTCCGTTTTTGCTTTTATCAGTATTTTCTTCAAATCTGAATGTTTTTGCAGGATCGCCGCAAGTTGTGAGCGGCGCTGCTGCTAATTTAGATTCCAATGGAACAGATGATGGGGTCCAGTTCACGGGTCAAGCTGTTACCCAAACGGTTCTACAAGTCCCGCAGAAAAGCGAAATCAACAAGCACAATAATTCTGCCGGGGTTACGACAGATGCGGCAAACCTTGGAATTCTACAATTTACAGGCTCTAAAGATAATACGGACGTGAAAGGGACGGTGGGCAGCTCTACTCTTCCTATGGGAACTATTAATGATAATTCCGGGGGAAGCGTGACATTCTATTCGCCAGTCTTTGCGCTTGGCTACGGATTGAATTCAAATACTGGCTCTGTTGAATTTAAATCGACAACGACGTTTGGCGCTGGTGGCTTATCCTTTGGCGGCGGCACTACTGTCACACTCGACTCCAATGTAACACTCAATGCGAATATAAGTTCGGCAAGCCAAGGGACCTTCCAGTTGAAGGACAATACAACGATTAATGGAAACGTCAATGTTAATGCGATCATTTTTAACAATTCAGGAACACTAAGCAATGGTGCTGTTCTTAACGGAAATGTAAACGCTTCCATTTTATCTGCAGGACTGGGCGTGATCATTATCAATGGAAATCTGGATTTTTCCGCAACAAGAAACACTGTTGAATTAACTGCAAATAATTTTGTCATCACTCCTATTCCAGTTAGCGGTACCGTCACCATATCTGGGCCTGTTACTGTGGATTACGAGAATCAACCTTTGCACGCTCCTAGATTAGGGGAATATACTGTCGTTTCTGCTTCAGGCGGTACAAGCGGCGCCGAGATCAGTGTCATCCAGCATGATTCCCGATACATTAGTACAGGATCGAATATCAATGGCAATATCATTGTGACCTCAGTGCATAAGAATCAAGTTGTGGCAGGTCCGCTAAAAGACGTGGATGAGGTGATGCTATCGCTATTGCCCCTGGCCACTGCTACTCCCTTTTCCGATTTGGATTTTGTGGAAGGACAGCTCGGCTTTCCAACAGTTGAGCAGTATGCCGAGGCCTTATACCAGATTGCTCCGAACACAGGAAATGTTGGCGTAGGCCGCGAAACTTTCATTTCCACGAAACAGTTCCTCAAGGTCTTCTTAGAACATTTACAATGGAGCCGGTCGAACTGCCTATTAAAAGATAGAACAAAGTGTGAACGGTCAAGGGTATGGATGGATGGGTTTGGATATTTTGGCCATCAAGGGACCAAAAACCAGATCAAAGGATACAAAGTCGATACATGGGGAACTATGCTTGCAGGAGAAAAAACATTCTCCTGCCATCTAAGCGGCGGTTTAGGCTTAGGCTATGCCTATTCCGACATCAATGTAAAAGGCTCTCGCAATACAACCAAAATTCATGATTATCAAGGAACTGCCTATATTAGCTATCAGACCCTTCCATGGTTTTTGGATGGAGGAGTTTCTTTTGGATGGAACCGTTATGATGGGAGGCGTTATATCGCTTTTCAAGATCTGCGCCGCTCTTCTCATGCAAAGTATAATGGTCAAGAATATACCGGATTTATTACTGGAGGCTATCAACGGTGTTTCGGTCATTTTGAAATTATCCCCCTTGCCTCGCTGATCTATTCCCATGTTCATCTCAACTCCTACCATGAAAAAGGAGCAAAGACGCTCAGTTTAAAAATCAAAGAGCAGCATTTCGACTATCTTGAATCGGGGTTGGGTTTAAAGATTGCCTCTCTTTATACGACCTTCTTTGGACCACTCATCCCTGAATTCCATACGATCTGGATCCATGATTATATCAATCACAAGCCCAATGTCAGGGCTTCTTTTTCTGAGTTGGGCGCTGAAGGGGGCTATTTCAACAACAAAGGGCAGAGTATTGATCCGAACACCTGGAATGTTGGTGCAAGCGTTACCGTTCTTCCTTCCCGCCACTTCTCCGTTTCCGCTATCTATGATTACAACGTCAGCAGCAACTACTATGCCCACCAGGGAATGATCGAGTTGGGCTACGACTTTTAGAGCTCTGTAGACGACAATTTTTGGATCTTCTAGACCGCTGCGGCTTTGCCATCGTCCAAAAAGTGCTTAGCTTCGATCTTGCTTTGCCTCGCTGGCCTCCAAGATCTAAAAAGGGTCGTGTACAGAGCTTTTAGGGCGATTGGGTCTGAATTTAGTTGTCTTAATTTTTGTCAGGCTCTTAATCTAGCACTTCCATTTTCTGTATAGGGAAAAAATGCTTCAAAAATATTTTTTTATTTTCCTGGTTTCCATCGGGCTATGTTCTGAATCTTTTTCAGATGAGCCGCAACATAGGCCAAAACGGGTCTACGCGGATATTGTCGGCGACCTTTTCCACGCAGGGCATATCGAATTTTTTAAAAAGGCCAAAGAATGCGGCGACTATTTGATCATCGGCGTTCTCTCGGATGAAGATGTTGAATCGTATAAGCGAGTCCCTATTTTGACATTGCAGGAAAGGGCCGCTGTGATCAGCGCTTGCCGCTATGTCGATGAGGTGGTCGTAGCGCCTCCGCTGCGCCTGACAAAGGAATGGATCGAAGAGCATGAGATCGACCTTGTTGTCCATGGCGATGATTTTAATCCGGACTTGTTGATGGACCAATATGGGGTTTCGATTGAAATGGGAATTTTTAAGGCCGTGCCTTATACCCCAGGGATCTCGACCACAAATATTATCCAGCGCATTGTTGACCGACATCAGAAACAAGACCTGCCGTAATATTATGATTCAAATTGACGATTTATGCCATGCGTATAGTGGAGACGATCTCCTCAAAGATGTCTCTTTTTCCATCAATTCAGGAGAGCGCTGCGGCCTTGTTGGACGCAATGGCTCGGGAAAGACGACCCTTTTTCGACTGCTCGTCGGACAAGAGACTCCCGACCGGGGCAGCATATCTTTGTCAAAGGGGTACCGCCTCGGCTATTTGGACCAGCACATCCGATTTTCACGTCCTACAGTCATCGAAGAAGCTTCCCTTGGACTGAAAGAAGAAGAGCAGGACAGCATCTACAAAGCGGAAATGATCCTCTTTGGACTTGGATTCAGAGAGGAGGAGATGGAAGTTTCTCCCATGCAGCTATCAGGCGGATACCATTTACGCCTCCACCTGGCAAAGGTCTTGCTGTCGGAGCCTGACTGCCTTCTTCTCGATGAACCGACCAACTACCTCGATATCCTGTCGATCCGTTTTCTACAGCAGTTTCTTAGAAGGTGGAAAGGGGAGTTGGTCCTGATCTCGCACGATCGGGAGTTCATGGACAGTGTCTCCACGCATACCCTTGGTATCCATCGGCAAAAAGTGAGAAAGGTCAAAGGGGACAGCGTCCACTTCTTTTCTCAGATCGTCCAAGAAGAGGAGATCCATGAACGCACCCGGATCAACCAGGAAAAGAAAAGAGAGCATCTCCAAAGTTTCGTCGACCGGTTTGGCGCCAAGGCAACGAAAGCTGCCCAAGCGCAGTCCCGCGTCAAAATGCTGGAGAGGATCCCGGTATTAGAGCAGCTCAAAGCGATCTACAATCTCAATTTCCATTTTCCCGAGCGCCCCTTTGCAGGGAAAAAAATGTGCGATGCCAAACAGATCAGCTTTGGCTATGAGCCCGATACCAAGATCATCAATCCGATCTCGTTTACCATTGAGAAAGGGGAGAGGATTGCGATCATTGGTAAAAATGGTTATGGCAAGTCGACTCTGCTTAAATTAATCGCAGGGGAATTGGTCCCTCAAACAGGGGAGATCACCTACTCAGATCAAATGACGATCGGCTACTTTGGACAAACCCACATCCAACGGCTGCATGAATCGGCTACCATCGAAGAGGAGATTGGCGCCGCAAATCCCCTTCTCAATTTTTCCGAGGTCAAACGGGTCTGCGGCCTGATGATGTTCAGTCAGGACAAGTCGAAAAAGAAGATTTCTGTTTTGTCAGGAGGGGAGAAGAGCCGGGTCCTTCTTGGCAAAATCTTAGCCAAGCCCTGCAACCTCTTGCTCCTTGACGAACCGACCCACCATCTCGACATCGAATCTGTCGAAGCTTTGATTGACGCTCTTGAGGATTTTGATGGATCGGTGGTTATCGTCACCCATAGCGAACTGATCTTAAAAAGGCTCCAGTTGGACAAGCTAGTCGTTTGCCATCGGGGAAAGCAGGAGATCTTCGTCGGCAGCTACGATGACTTTTTGGAAAAAAAGGGATGGGAAGAAGAAGCTCCTGAAGAAAAAAAGCAACCCGTTCCAATGTCTGATGCAGAAAGGAAAAAAAAGCATGAGGAGCGGATGGCGCTCCAAGCTGAGATCAAGCCGTTGGAGAATAAAGTCAAAGGCCTTGAAAAGCAGATCCAAAACCTCGAGCAGTTGCAGGAGGCATGCCAAAAGGTTCTTCTGGAAGCGACTGAAAAAGGGGATACCCAAACCATTCAGGAGCAACTGAAGAAAAGCACCACGTACGAAAAGCAGCTTCAAGAGATGTACGAGGAGTTTATCCGGAACAGCGATACGTTAGAAAAGATGCGAAAGCTATTGCCTAATTAATTTAAGGAGATCCCATGATGCCAGCAGAACCTGTCCAAGTGATCGAACACACCATTTCCCATCAGATCAACGAGCCTAGCATTGAAGAGGTAGTAGCGGCTGCAAAAGCCATGATCCTCGAAAGGGGGGACCTGCCTTATATTTCAGCAGCAGAGCAGTGCAGACTGGTCGATGGGATGTGCGCGTTTGAGTTTGGCAGATTCCTACTGAAGAACAAGGGACTCAATGGCTATTGGACCCATTATTTGGTCGTTAAAGCACCTAAGATGGAAGAAGAAAAAGAAAAGCTCTCAGAACTCGAACAGTTTTTCTTGTTTAGGGCGCCGACTGCGCTGGCAACACAAGAGCGCTATCGCATTTTTCAGCGTGAAATGCAAAAACGTGTGAAGGATGGCTGCGTATTCGCTTCCGTTCCTTGCGGGATGATGGCTGATCTGATCGACCTTGACTTGAGTGCAGTCCATCATGCAAATTTGGTCGGGATCGATATTGACCAACACGCTTTAAAAGATGCGCAGCGCTATGCGGAAGAAAAAGGGAGGGCAGACTTCATTGATCTCAGGGCAGCAGATGCGTGGGAGTTGAATTGCCACGAAGAGTTTGATGTCGTGACAAGCAACGGGCTAAACATTTATGAGCCCTCCGATCAAAAGGTCGTCTTGTTGTTCCAACAATTCTATAATGCCTTGAAGCCAGGTGGAGTCCTTATTACAAGTTACTTGAGCATTCCGCCCATTCCAGGTGCGCAGAGCGATTGGCGTTTAATTGAAGTGAATGGGAAAGACGCCTTGCTTCAAAAAATTCTTTTTGCAGATATCCTGCAAGTGAAGTGGCAGGCCTACCGTTCCCGACAAACGATGGAACAGATCTTAAAAGCTTCAGGATTTGACACATTCGAAATTATTGAAGACAGAGCTGGCATTTTCCCTGTCATCGTCGCCAAAAAACAAGGGTAGTAGATTAAAATTAATCAATTGATTAAAAGGGATTTCTACAATAATTGAAATCCCTTGAGATTATTCCTCTGTAAATTGGCGAATCTGTTAAAATGACGTCCTATGGCAAAAAAATACGATGAAAGCGCCGTTAAGACTTTAGATGCCTTGTCCCATATCAGGCTCAGGTCGGGCATGTACATTGGCCGTCTTGGAGATGGCTCCCACCAAAACGATGGGATCTATGTGATGTTGAAAGAGGTGATCGATAACTCGATCGACGAGTTCATCATGCACAATGGTTCTGAAATCTCTATTGAGCTCAAC
>JAFEGU010000353.1 GCA_018239725.1 Verrucomicrobiota bacterium
GATTTCGCCTAGATCAATCCGGTAACCACGGATTTTTACTTGATTGTCAATACGCCCCAAAAATTCAATATTTCCATCAGCTCTATATCTGCATAGATCTCCTGTGCGATATAAACGCTCATTGGGATTTGTTCCCAAAGGATCGGATATGAACTTTTCAGCAGTTAGTGAAGGATCATTAAAATAACCTCGAGCCAAGCCAATACCACCGATATGAAGTTCACCAGGCACACCAATAGGAACAATATTTCGATTTGTATCTAAAATGAACAAATGAGTTCCTGCAATTGGTTTACCAATCGGAGCAATTGAACCTATGTAATCGGATCTACATTCCCAAGCACTTGCTTCAACAGTTGCTTCCGTAGGTCCATAAGTGTTGTGTAATTTAATCTTAGGAAACTTTTGATAGAATGATTGAATTGTTGATCCTAGAAGAGCTTCTCCTCCAGAGAAAACAATCCTAAGAGATGAACAGTCAGCAACATTCTCTTCCTCCAGTAAATTTTGCAATAGAGATGGAAGAAGATCCATTGTTGTTACGCTATGTTGTTTGATCAAGTGAATTAAGGCTAAAGAGTCAATTTGCTCTTCATTTGTGGCAATTACTAGACTCGCGCCTACGCTCAGGGGCCAAAAATAATTAATAATTGAGCCATCGAAAATAAATGAATAAGTATGCAGCATGACATCATGCGGACAAAGCGGATATGCAACATTTTTCCAAAGAACTCTGTCATTAATACTCCTATAGTCAATCGCTACCCCCTTCGGCCTACCTGTCGAACCAGAGGTATAAATAATATAAGCAAGCTGATCTTGGGAAAAACTAAGTTCAGGATTATTTAGTGACGTCCTAGGCAACTGATCAATACAAAGATGGTTGCATTCAGAAAAACAAGCTGAAAATGTACTGTGCGAAATTAGACAAAAGGGATTTAAATCTTTTATAATTGCGTTGATCCGATCCCTTGGTTGTTGCGGATCAATAGGCACATAAACTCCACCAGCCTTTAAAATGCCGAGTATTGCCGAAATGAATTCTGAGGATCGCTCTATACCAACCAGAACTCTTCCTTCTGGCTTTAATCCCATCTGCAATAGAGAATGTGCAACTCGATTCGCTTGAGTATTGATTTCAGAATATGAGTAACTTCTCCCTCCGCAAAAAATAGCGACGGCATCAGGCGTTTTATTTGCCCAGCTTTCAAATAGCTCCAAGATAGAGGTGTCCTTAGGATAGATAACAGGCTGCTTATTCCATTCGTTGACCTGTTGCTCAAGCTCCTCATCCGTAAGCATGGGGACCCTGCCAATGCACTGTTCCGATTTTTTAAGAATTTCGCTTACAAGTTTTTGAAAATGCCTAGACATTCTCTCGATAGTTTCTCTGGAGAAAAGATCGC
>JAFEGU010000354.1 GCA_018239725.1 Verrucomicrobiota bacterium
ATCAGAAAAGTAAGGCTTCCTCTTTGAACCAGATACTTGTTATACTGGGGCCAGTTGCGTGCACGCATCTAGAACTCCTTCGTTTGTCTTGCTAGGACGACAAAGGAGTTTCTTTATTTTAGGGAATTTTCCTCAACGATTCTCTATAGAATTTTTCAACACAGCCGTTAGATTCCCAATTGTTCGGCTTGTATCGGTATATTTTTAGCTTTGTTTACCTCCTTGGATCAACTTGACTGCCTAGAGCTTGAGCAAGCGTGGTTTCTCTCAAAGAGCTAGCGCTTTTGCAAAACAGAAGATCCGTCTTAAAATTTTGAATGAATAGGATAGCAAAAATTAGATTTGATGATAAGATGAAAATATAATCTTTAAGGAAAGTATTATTTTTTTATTTAAATGATGCTTCGGATCTGTGATGAAACAAAAAGAATGCGTCGCCTTTGTCGAAATAATCTCTTAATGAAATGATTTCAAAATCAGGGTTTTAAAATCTCATTGGAGCTGACAAACGGATGATTTTGGAAGTCGTGGGGATGGCCTCCATTGGGTCCAGGTCCATAATGGGGCGTTTGAAAGAGCTTGCTAACATCGTTTCTATTCTTAAATTCCAGATTATGTTGTTCAATCAAGTAGACATTTTCTAAAATTGGAAATAATCTGTAAAAACTTCTTATTGGAGAGAAATCGTGTTTGTTCGAATGAATTCATCAACCAGAGGCCTTACAGCATCCAGATAACTCGATCCCATTGCATCGTGCGGATGCTTTCCATCAGCATGGCGTCCGACGATCATCACTTCTGGACGGCCAGAGTCCATCAAATGGGAATTGATGGCTAAGTGGGGAACGGCATCATCTCGGATGATGATGTTGAATGCCCGTAGGCAGGAAGTGTTTTCAATAATATGTCCAGGGGCAATCGCAATCACATAAATGCGCTTTTGCAAGTGCTCTGGCAGCTGCTGTAGGGCTGCGTGGACATCGATCGCTCCGCGGCTGGTGCACATTTGAAGAAACTTTTCATCGGGATTGCTCCTGGCAAAGAACTCCGACCAGTTTTTAACGAGCATGCGCGCCTGCGGAAGGGCAATGCCTTTCTGTCCATACATAGCAGAAGCGACATTCCATTCACCGTAGCATGCACCGTAAACGTTGCGCATCGCATATCCTTGCAGTAAGGTATCGCGTATATAATTACCTCCTTCGACGGCGCCGTGATGGGATGCTCCCATGCCATTGATGAAGCCGATCTCACCCTTATCGAGTTTTCTTCCTGGAGTGTCAAAAATGCAGGAGCCATGTTGCGTATAGGTTTCCCAGCTTCTATCGTAGCGGCCGGTAGCTTTTAGGCCCTTCAATGCTTCCCATGAGGTGCAGGGCTGTGATCAAGCGAGGGATGTTGTCTGTAGCATGGTTTTCACCCCAGTTGCTGTCCTGGGTAACAGGCCTTTCGATCCGGTAGATCTCATAGTGGGCTTGAACTTGCTTTTCTCTTGGCAGAGAAATCAGCTTTCCGAGGGCGTAATTTTTGATTTTTTCATAAGAGCCTTCGAAAATGTCGCCGGTAAGGCTTTGCATTGCTTTAAGAAGGCAGGACAAGTCGTCTGCAGCATGGAGCTCTCCCCATCGGTCGCAGCATCCTTTTGTTGGATCTTCAGAGAAATGGTAGATCTTGCCTGCAAGTGCATTGCGCAGCGGTGTTCCCAGAGTGTTAAACGCTTCAAGAACAGCCGTTTTATCTACAGGACGCCGGTCATTGGCCATGCTTTCGGCCATTGCGAACAGATTAAAATAATGGGAGGGATTATCGATCAGGGTCGTTTCATGGTCGTGAAAAAGGGATCGAGATGTAGGATCGAGTTGGATGACGGTCCTTTGGGCATCGGCAAGAGATAAGCTTCCAGAGCGCATTTTTTCGATCATCTCAGCAATTGCAGCAAGAGGGTGTCTGCTGGTGGGGAACTCAAATCGCTCGAGGGTTGGGTTTGGAACTGCAGCAGAGAGCATAAGAGACTGGGCCCAAGACGGGGTGCTTTGCTTTAAATGCTGTAGATTTTCAAACGATAGTTGTGAAGTGACTCTTGAAAGAAGCTCTAGCGCCATAATTGCCTCGTTAAAATAAAATTGGCTATATTATAGCATGTTTTGTTTTATATTAATGTATATAATTTTTTTTATTTGTTCGATGGTTAAATTGAGCTAATTATTTAATTTTTCAGATGGCGTCGGTATAACTTAGAATCTCTATACCCATAGTTGGCCTGGTGAATTACATAGACAAAATTTATTGATAAAATTACCTTATTTTCAAATTTTTACAAGGAGCTGCGCTGTTTTCCATAAGTTCGCTTTTACACATTTTTAGTCAGCCAAGATCATCCAGTCTTTGATGTTTGCGGACATATCATGATTGCTTGCATTGACGGCAATAGCTACTCTGGATCTCATCGTAACCTGAAAAACATGTTATGATCCGATCTTGCAAAATGATGTAAAGTTCTCGGTTTTGTGGAAGCCATTGCTGATCGATGATATGACAAATAAGCTTTCCTACAAGGTTTCCTTACCTTGGAACTTGACCCACTATATGCCGCTCAATGGGTTCCACCCTCTCTACAGAGCATTAATTGATGAAGCTCCTGACAACATTTCATTTTGTGCTTGGGACAATGTAAAATTGCACCATCGATTTTTAGATGATTCAAAATGTAGAAAACAGACATTACTCGAATGCAGAAAATTTGAAACGCAGTGGTATGCCATTCAAGATCCTATCGAAAAGGCCCATTTGCAGTATTATTGGCCTCCTAATCAAGTGCTGACTGAACAACTCGAAGGGGATATTGAATTTCATCATACTGCTCCATTTCCCTCTCTTACCCGGCCATTTGTATTCCATTGCGAAATGTTCGATTCGATTTTCTTATCGTTTATTATCTTAGGAATGAAAGACTTTAATGCTTACAAAGAGTATTTGAGATCGATTTTTTCCCATCCTTACTGCATTGGAATCTCTTCCCATGTTCCTGAAACGCTCGATAATTTCAGAAGTTTTTTTTCAGACAAGGCGATCGATCAAAAATTGTTCCTCTCGCAGATGGGGCTTAGTTCTCATACTTTCAAGAAAAGAGGGGAGCTTCAAAAAGATTCAATAAAGAATCCACAGTTTTTATTTGTGAACTCTGCCAATCAAGATCCAATGAACTTTTTTCGGCGAGGAGGTCATATTGTCTTACGATTTTGGCAAGAATTGATCAAAAGGGGATATAAAGGCTGTTTAACTCTGCGCTGTTGCAAGCCGGGAGATCGTGATTTATTAGCTTTCGGGGTTGATACTGCTTTTGTTCAAGCCGAATTAGGTTCTTCCATCGAATGGATAGAGGGTTATGCATCGAATGACCAGTTGAAAGCTATGATGGAAAGAGCTCATTTCTTTTTATTGCCAAGCGAGATGCTCCATTCAGTTTCCATTATGCAAGCGATGTCCTTTGGCTCTATCCCAGTTGTCTCAGATACTTTAGGGACATCCCTTTATGTTTCAAGTGAACAATATGGAATTATCCTCAAAGGTGTTCGCAAAGCATGGTGGCAGCAAGATCCAAATTTCGGTATATTAAGAAGCAGGTGTTATGATACTTCCCGTATTGACAAGGATCTTTGCGATTCATTAATTCGACAGTTGTTGGAAGGTGTTTTAAAGCTTTTAGACAAGCCGGAACTTTACCAGAGAATCCAAGAAGATGTAAGGCTTTACGCAAAACAACATTTTTCCGGAGGCAATTTTAGTAGTCATTTTTGGGAAAAAGTTTCCTTTCTCTATGAAAATTTTTTGGATAGCAGTGTAAATTCAAATAAAAGTCCAAGACAAGAAACCCGTTCCGTGCATTCAGAGGAGCTTGCTCAGTCTTTATCGAATTGCCAGCTTGATCATGAAAATTGGGGGAGAGTTTTCGAAAGCGCTACCCAACCGCACATTCGGAATCAAAAAAATAACAGCTTGATTATTGAAATGGGTGGCGTTTTTATACATGTTCCGAGAGCAAATAACTTAAAAATCAATGGCTGGTCTGTATTTGCCAGCTATTATTCATTCGGATACCCATTGGTTAAATTTGCCTATACTCCAAATGATAGCGATATGAACGCCTCCCTCTTTTGGGTGCGGCGGAAGGGAAATTGGTCAATTAATTTATCATATTTGCTTTCAATGTGTTATGCATTAAGCATCGGCGTTTTAAGAAAACTCAAAATGATAAAATAACAAAGCCGATCACAAAATTCCGATATCTAGAAAATTGATTCATAATAAATATTCAGGACTGTGCGGTCTGTTCCCAGGTCTATTCGATCAAATGCTTTTCAATATTTCCGTTGATTGAAATTCTTTGTGAGCTGAGAATTTTTTGAATGCTTGAAAGTAGTCTTCTGGAATGCCGATATCAAGAAAATATCGATCAAATACGATTCCATAAGCTTCGTTGGATGACATCAATTTTGCAAGGATATCAGCTTCTAGGGAGACAGGATGGTCGAGCATGGATGGGAAGAGCTGCTTAAGTCTACCAGGTTGAAATAGATAGCAGCCGCCATTGATCAAACAAGGTCCGATGTCGCTTTTTTCATTAAAGCTAACGATTTGACCGGAGCCTAAGGTTTTAATGCCGCCGTAACGGGTGTTCTTTTCTACGGAAAGCAGAGAAAGGCAGGCAGCGCATCCTGTTGTGATCTGGAAGTTTTTTAATGCTTGAAGAGGCACTTCAAAGTAGGTGTCGCCGTTTAAGGACAATACCGGTTTATCTAAATGAAAGAGATGATCAAGCGCTAAAAGGAGTCCTCCTCCTGTTCCCATGGGGGAATGCTCGATCGCATAATCGATCGGCACGCCTTCGAAAGAATGGCCAAAGTAATCAATCACTTTTTCATGAAGGTATCCGACAGATAAAATGAAATGGGAAACACCTTGCCCTTTCCAATACTGCATGAGATGGTAGAGAAAGGGTTTCCCATTGACGTCAGCCATTGGCTTGGGACGGTCGGAGCAGACGGACCTAAGCCGCGTTC
>JAFEGU010000355.1 GCA_018239725.1 Verrucomicrobiota bacterium
TCCTTTCTGCTTAAACTGTATAATAAAAACTAAAAAAGGAATTAAATAATATGACAACAGCAGTTAATTCAGGAAATACCCCCCCAACAGGCGGCCAGATGATTACCCCTGGTGGCAACAACTACCGACAGCTTGGCGCAGGTCCTGCAGGAGAGCTTGCAACGATCATGGCCCAATTGCTTCAGATGTATGAAAAAAACATCGAAGACTGGTCGCAGATGTGTGCGGCCGGAGCTCAAGTTCAAGGTGAAACAGCTAATGCTTCTGCTCAAGCGCAGATAGCCGGAGCTCAAGCTCAATCGGATGCCACAAAAGCACAAGCTTGGCAGGCTGGAATATCCGGCGTTATCACGGTTGCTCAAATGGGAGTAGAAGCCTACGCGACCTCATCGGTCAATGACAACATCGAAACTCAACAACAAGACCTTGACCAGATGAACGAGCTCAACACAAAAGTTCAAAATAAATTAACAAACACTGGTGAAGACGTGGAATTGACACAGGTTGGACAAGACACTCCTTCTGACAATCCAGTTGTTAAAGCCCGCATTCAAGAAATGAAAACGGGTGTATTCAAAACAAACTTACAAGGCCCAGTTGATGATCAAACAACAATTAATGCTGCTACCAAACCCCAAGCAGAAGCCATCAAAGAGCAGCTCGATATTAAGATCAGCGACAAGCAGCAAAGCATCAACTCGCTTTACAGCAGCCGTCAGCAGACCATTACTCTCATTGGTCAAGGTTTCCAAATTGCCAATTCTGCTAATAGCGGAATTGCTCAAGGTGTCCAATCTTCTTACCAAGCAAAGCAAGGCCTTGATCAAGCGATTTCGACAACGACCAACACTGCTTCGCAAATGGCTGGCACTGCGGAAGGGACTTCTGCAAGCGCTATGAACAAAGCTCAAGAAGAGATCACAAGCGCAATCCAACAGTTCCGCGCTGGAGCTCAAGCTTACCCACAAGGCTAATCCTCCTTTTCTCCTTCGCCTTCCTAGCCGCTGTCGATCTGACAGCGGCTTTTTTATTTTCATAAAAGTCACACCTCAAGCTAATGTAAAAAATAAATCTTTAGGGCAACCTTATGTCCCCCGTTTATTTGCATGAGCTCATGCGCTCAGAAGTTGAAATTCCGCAGCAAGGAGGATTGATCGAAGAGCTTGCCAAACATGGGATCTCTTTGCCTCAGCTGATCGCGCTCTTTGAAGAAAAAACATTGACTCCAGTCTATGCCCATATCGACTCTTTAGAAAAACTCCCGCCCAAGGAGCTATCCGATGATTTCATGAAAGCAAAAAGGGCCCTATTAGACTCCCTTTCCTGGATGAGCCTTTGCGAAAAAACCTATCGTACCCATCAGCCTGAGTCTCTCGATCCTGAGTCCTTAGCCCATTTTGAAAAAATGGTCGAGAAACTTCATGGCCAAATGGCTAAGATCGATAGGTTCACTCCTCAAGTGCTTCTAGCAAGAAAAAAGGATCTTCCCAGCGACTACCATAAGACAGCTCAGATCGCTTTGGACAGCCTCGAGCAGATCTTGCGCGCAGAGCTCAATTCCGATGCAAAAGAAATTCCTGCCGATAAGACCGAGGCTTATGCCAAAGTGCAGCAAGTTCTGGAAATATTCCTCTCCCAGCAAACCCAAATTTTCCATGAGATCGCAGAAGATGCTAACGCCAAACTGAGCAGTTGGGAACAGGAAGTTGTGAGCACAGGGCGTGGTATTTATATCAAAGCATCAGAACGATGCCCATTCCCGCTTATTTACAGCGTTAAGGGAAACCTCTATGTGATCATGGAGGTGGCCTCCCATTACATTTCCAAAGGCACAATGAAGTTCGTAACACGCACAGCCAATCTTAAAACAGGGCAGATTGATGCTTTGGTGAAGCCGATGGAGTTCTTTCCTGATCAGGAAACACCAGAAGAGAAGGCCCAGTTCAAGAAAGCAGCATTTTGGGACACATGGCGCGATGCTGACATGCTGATGCAATTCCCTAACAAGCAAGGGATCTTGCAGGTGCACGACCGCCTCGTTTTTCAGTTCGAGGACAAAAAGGTCCTCTACCTCATCGAAGAGTACTGCCAAGGTAAAACCTTGCATCGACTCCTCAATCGGATGCAAGAAGGATTATATAAGCTGACCATTCCTGAAAAACTCAGTCTTGCCAAGGACATTTTATTGGGGCTCAAACAGTTCCATGACGCCCAGCTCATCCATCATGACATCAAACCGGACAATATCCTTCTTAATAAAACTTCAGAGGGAAAACTTTCCGCTGTCCTCAGCGATTTCAACATCTCTTGCTATACTCACGATAGGCTGCTTAAAGACATCGCTCGGGTTGTTCCGAATTGGTGCGCTCCTGAATATGCCCATGTTCTGAAAGATCCAAATTGTCCTATGGATGCTTTTTACGCGGCTGCAACTCAAAAAATGGACGTATGGGCTGTTGGAGTTATCTTTTTCATTCTATTTAATGAAAAACTGCCTCCCTGGCAACTGCTTGAAGAAAGGGATCCAGTGCTGGATGCTGTTTGCTCCCTTAAACCCGGATGGCTGCCGCGATATCCTGGGGACGAACATTATTATCCCTTATTGGAAAAAATGCTTGAGATCGATCCTGCGAAAAGATGCACTTCAGCAGAAGCTTTTAATGCGCTGCAAAAAATTGTCCAACAAGAAAA
The DNA here is from genome assembly GCA_018239725.1 of Verrucomicrobiota bacterium. Classification (GTDB taxonomy): domain Bacteria; phylum Chlamydiota; class Chlamydiia; order Chlamydiales; family Rhabdochlamydiaceae; genus Acherontichlamydia. The sequence continues at coordinate 2,692 of JAFEGU010000355.1, forward strand.
AGATGAACCAAGTCATTGAGGGAATTGCATGTTCTACTTAGAGCTTCTTGAAAACCAAATACTCAAAGAGCAATTGAAACATCACTTCAAGTCAAGCTTTCGCAATTCTGAGAAAATCGAGGAGACTCTTTCAGGTTTTGAAAAGGACTATTTAAGAACATTAGAAAGACGGATCCAAGATCTTTCCCAATGCCCCGAAGAACAGTTGCCTAACGACTACATCCAGATCAAGCGGGACCTGCTGGAAATGCACCTTTGGCTTGAGATCTTGATAGATGCACTGACCGAAATGCTCTCTTCTCCCACTCTGAAAGCCATTAACATGCGCCTGCAGACTAATTCTGCCATGCTTGATCGGTTGTTTCAAATGCTTATTCCTTTAGAACAAAAGGTTTTAGAGCTTCGGGCTGAGCGCAGTGTTGCAAACCAAGGAAAAACGGTTCATCGAGCGCTTGAAACAATCAAAGAATTGCTTCAAAAAGCATCGGAGAAAAAAAATGTAGATCCAGATAAAATCTTCCAAATCCTAAAGGACCAAGAGGCGTTTTTCCGCCATATTACCCAATTTTTCCACGATAAAATTCCAGAATGGGAAAAAACTGTGGTCGCCAATGCTCGGGGCCTGCTCTTTTCCGATCCTGGGCGCTTCCCTTTTAGCGCCGTCTATACTTTGCAGGGCAACATCTATATCATTCTGGAAATTGTCGGTCA
>JAFEGU010000356.1 GCA_018239725.1 Verrucomicrobiota bacterium
ATGGAAATGCCAATCCAGTTGTCAATGGAGATGAACTGCGGATAGAAGCCTCCGATAATGCCATTTTGAACTTCCACAATTTCGATATTCAGCGCCATGAAACGGTCCGCTTTGAGATGGCGGACGCTTCCCATCGGGTGTTAAACCGCGTCAACAGCGATGTTCCCAGCCTTATCCATGGAAAACTCTTTTCAAACGGGATCGTCTATTTGATGAACCCTGCAGGGATCGTATTCGGCCCCGATTGCGTGGTCAACGTCTCAGCCCTTTACGCTGCGGCCGCCCATTTAAGCGACAACGACTTCCTTCAAGGGATCGACCGTTTCTTAGACGTCCATGGAAACATTGAGGTCTTTGGATCCCTTGTGGCCCAAGACATTGCCCTCATCGGCAAAACGATCCTCCAAAAAGGGACCGTTTTGGCAGAAGAAGGGCATCTGCTCTACGCGACTGCGGAAAATGTCTACTTGGGAAAGGAGAACGGCCACCTTTTTGTCAAATGCGAGAGGGAACTGCTTCAAGAACCTGCCCAAGCCTCCTGTTTCTTTGAGTGCGGCACACCTGAGGCCTTCCTGTTGCACCATGCTGGAGTCTCCAAGGCCAAAAAGATCCACCTCTATGCAGAGAATGAAAGCCTTGTCGAAGTCAAAGGAGATCTGGCAGCAACAGAATCAGACCTCAGCGGAAAAGGCGGCGCCATTGCGATCCAAGGCGATGTCATCCGTTTTGATGGAGCAAACGTCGCGGCAACTGGGAAAAATGGAGGAGGCGAAATCCTCATCGGCGGCGGAGACCACGGCAGAGGACTCCATCCAACAGCAAAATATTTAGAGTGCGATATAAACACAGAGATCCATGCCAATGCCTCAGAACTCGGAGACGGCGGAAAAATTGTCCTGTGGGCCGACCGAGGATTGATCTTTGACGGAAAACTCCTCGTTGATGGCGGCCCTCTTGGAGGAAATGGCGGATATATTGAAACATCAAGCGGCCATCACTTCGTGGCGACCCATGGAAAAGTCTCTGTTTTAGCTCCTCAAGGACAATTAGGCAAGTGGGTCCTCGACCCTCTTTCGATTCAAATTGGGATCACCCCGTACCAAGTTGTCACATTAGCTCAGCTAGCAGACACGACCAACAATAGCGTGTACCTTGTCGATCCTGCATTCCTTGCAGGACAGACAGGACCGTTAAACATCATGCTCGAAGCTGTTCAAGGAACAGGCTCGGCTCAAAACATCCAAGTCGGCAACAATACGACCTCTCCGATCAGTTTAATCAATCCGAATGCCAATGTTGCTGTTCAGTTCGATACGGTATCTGTCAACGACTCTAGCGTTGGCTCCTTCCTGATTAATGGAACCGTTGAATTTGATGGAAACCTGATCTTTAATGCCAATACGACTCTACTTGGAGATGCTACGATCACTTCCCGCAACGGGGCCATCACTTTTAATGGATTTGTGACCAGTTCTCCTCCCGGTTCCTTTTCCCTTACGTTAAATGCAAAAAATGACATCAACTTCAACGGACAAGTTGGCGCTGGGGCCTTTACAAATTTTAATGTCGGCAGCGCTGCAAACATTAACTTTGCCCAGTCAGCTACTGTAGGCGGCCCCGCAAGCACGGTCAACTTAACGAACAACTTCACAGCTAATAACAGTTTTTTTGTCGGCGGGAACTTAACGGTTAATTCGACCGCAGGCAACATGGTCTTCAATAATTTGGTCCAATGCCAGCCGAACATTTCCTTTCCATCTAATTTGCTGATCCTCAATGCAAATACGGTGCCCGGACAAACCATCAGCTTCACTGCGCCTGCGCAAACAGTAACATTCTCCGGGTCTGCAAATGCAACGAGCAATATCAGCTTTGCCGGTCCTGTCGTTATCTCAACTCCTAATCCTATCAGTACAACGTCATTTAATAGTACGAGTGGGACAATCACCTTTGCAAACACCTTTCAAAATGCTCCCGCTCCATCTGCAGCTAATCCGGTGACATTAAGTTCAGGCGGAGCGATGACCTTTACCGGTAACGTGGGAACAGCTCCTTTCCAAAGTTTCACAATCAGTTCAGCTCCATCAGCCGCTTTTGGAGGCCAAGCAAAAATCTCCGGATCGATCCATACAACAGGTGACACCACCTTTGCAGGAACTGTCTTTCCCGTTGGCAATCTCAGTATCACTTCCGATACAGGCAATATCGCGTTCAACAACACAACCAGCTCTTTGACAGGCGACTATGGGATAACACCGCAATTGAACCTAAGCGCAGCTCAAGACATCACGTTTCTTGGCTCTGTCGGCATCATTCCGATCGGTGATGTCCAAATTGCAACAGCACGCAATGTCCATTTTTTCCTTCAAAATAATCCAACAGTCGCCGTTCAGACTTTTGTTGCTAACTCTTTTACACAGTTAGCTGGAACGGGAAATACCCTTTTTGAAGGTCCCCTGATCACCTTTGGCGCTCCTGTCGCCCAGGCGGCAGGCACTGTCCCTACTGCGCCTAAAAATGGCGGTCCTGTCTCGATCACGACAAATGGAGCGATCAAATTTTATTGGGGAGTGCAAAACCCTCCCTCGCCAGGCCCTCCTCCACCTTTTAATCCAGTTATTCCTGTCGAAATGCCCGCATCCAATCAGCAGATCGTCTTTAAGTCTGTGATCACGACAACAGGCGGAAGGCAGTCCAGCTCGACAAGCATCCCGACTAATACGAACGCCCCTAATGGCTTAAGCGGCGGTGACGTCACTTTAAATGGAAGTTCGATTAACTTACTTGGGATCTATGCAGGAGGAACTCCGGCTTTTCCAGGAACTCCAGGAACAGGAGGGAAAGGCGGAACCATATCGATCACTTCCACAAGCGGAACTTCCTTGCAAGGACCGATCATTGCAACAGGAGGTCCTGGGGCAAATGGCGGAGCGCAAGACTATCCTGTGATGACCTATTCTGGCCAGAATTTGAATGCCGCTGGAGCCGATTCGCCTGGCGATATCACAATCAATGGCCCCGCAACCCTGCAAATGAACGGGATTGTGATGAGAGGGGGCAATATCAACATTGGAAATATCAATAGCTCCGCCCCTGGAAATCTCTTGGCCATCGACGCATCGAGCGCGAGCACTGTCAATTTAGGCGGCTTGTCCAATTTAAGCTATTTCATCGTAGATTATGCAAAGGGGCTTACCGTTACGGGAGCATCGACCATTTCCGGAGTGGACCTTGTCAACGCAGGAACAAACCACATCACCTTCAAACAAAACGTGACATCAACCGATATTCAAGCGTTTGAGAACAATTTCTGCGCAGTATTTGAACAAGGCTTTAACGCAACCACCTCCTCATTCTTGAATTGCGCAGTGGGATGCCCTCCAAATCCTCCTCCACCTCCTCCTCCACCTCCTCCACCTCCTCCGCCTCCTCCAGGGCCGCCGCCGCCGCCACCACCTCCTCCAGGGCCTACACCAGAGCCATCCCCTTCACCATTTCCTCATCCGCATGGAAAAGGCTTTGCAGGGGTGTACTATCCAATATTCAACTTCCTTTATTACCCTGGCTACCTATTTGGAAACGACGATAGTTTCCTTGCAGTCCCAAAGGAGATGTTCTATTTAAGCTTTATTTCAGACAATTTAGAGGAAGAAAAATTACAATAGAACCAAGAGGCGAACAATGTACTCCAAACTGGTGAAATCTCTTCGAAAAAGGTTTAAACGCTTATGCGAGATCAGTTTCATTTGCATTGGATCGTTTTTATTGATACAAGCCGCCTGCCCAAATCCCAGCGTGACAGATGGATACATGGGAAATGTAGGGACGACGGCCGGTAATTGTTCCACCTATCCACTGCCTCCGCTTTGTGCTTTCGGATCTCTGTCCATCAATCAAAACTCCCCTCTTCAGTCAGTCAATCGGCTCAATCCTACCCAGCTTCCAACAACCAATAATTTCCAACTTTTTCAAAACCCTTGCGGCGTCAATCTCAACCAATGGGTGGCCGGAGGCACAAATGGAGTGTCTGCAGGTGCTGGTGGCCTTAGAATGAGGGCAGGCCCTTTTTTAGTCGGCATGGCGCAAACAGGCCCCGTTGCAACAGTCGCCCAGTTCAATTTCAATCAAAACAAAGACTTGCCTGCAATCACAGCCGATTCACGGATGACATTTTTCTTTAGCGCAACCGAAACAAACCAAAGCGGCAACGATTATTTTAACGTATCAACTAACGTTGTGAACTCAGAGACTTGCGAGATCACCTATACGCCAAAAAATGGCACCAATGGCACCATCACCGATTACATTGTCACAGGCAATGTCTTTCACGACGTCTATTACAATAATCTGCATCCTGCAATCGCCATCAGCAATGCTGTTGTCGTTAACAGCAGCGGGATCTTGATGAGCGTAGATGGGGGGAATCTTCAATATTATCCTTTTGAATCCCATGTTACAGGAAAAACCTTTCAGTTTTTTGTCCAACGTTATTCCGGAGTTGGCCCTGCTACTTTTATCCTCTACGTCGTCGATGCCGCTGACTCTTCGTTAACGTTTAAGGTCTGTGAAAATTCGAACACGAATTTTCCACTGAGCTTGGATAGCACGCAACCCGCCTATACGGGATTTCTAAGGCTGGCAGCCATTTCAACCAATGATCCTCTTGGCACTGCAGGCTCGCCATGGGTCCAATCAAACTACTATATGCCTGAAGATATCGCTAATTCAGCTGACACCTCCAATCCTCCATCAAGCTGTGCTATTGAAGTTTCTGGATGCCCCCTAACCCCCACTACACCCAATTGGTGGACAACACCGCAAGTCGATACCATTTCACCGACCGGAATGACCTTCTATATGCTCCTGCCGACAGGTTGGGCAGCCCTCTTTCAAAGCCTTGCCACAAAAGTGATCAACGGCAATTGGATAGCTCCTTCAGGGACATCAATCCAATATCCAGCTTCGCAAGCTATGTCGATCTTCCTCCCTGCAATCGCCATGAACAATTACAACACGGCATTTGGATGGTACCAAGACTTGGTCTCCCAGCTTAACCCCTCATGCACTCTTCCTAATCCGCCGAATTGCGCATCGCCGCCTGCCATCACCGATGGGAGCGATTTTTCAACGAACTACTTCACTCTGCTGTTCGATATGATGATGGCCTCGAATCTAGCTTCCGATATTTCGACATTCCAAACAGGAAACCGGGTACTTCCGAGCTATGCAATTACAGCCCCCACTAATGTCAGCGTCTATACTGCCCACCGCCGCTATGTTCCAACCCGCGCCGATATCAGCACAACTGCCAACTCGGTCAGCTGGACTTATACCCTCTCTTCAGCCGTCCCTCCTGGCGATGGACAAAATAAGGCCTTAGTGTGCTTTCCATTTTGGAAATATCTGCAAGGAACAACACCTGGAGTTGTCAATACAACTCTCGGAGGCGGACAGCCCTTGCAAAACTTCATTTTCAACGATACCGTAAAAGGAACACTCTACACCGCAGAAGCCATCAATGGCGTTGTCACATTTCTTGAAGGCGGAACCCCATCTTGGTTTACGCCTACAGATCTTTTCATCCCCAGCTCGTTGACGTTCACACCTACTCAATTGACACAGCTTGGGCAAGCTCTGACCATGATCGGAAATGAAGTCATTCCACTTCCCTACTTCCCAGAAAACCGGCTTGATCCAGCCTACGATGCCGGCAAAACATGTTTTATGCTGGCCAAAACAGCGCTTTATATCGCCTATTACATGATCAAAAATGGCAACACAACTCCTCAAATTATTGCAAAAACGCAACCCTACATCGACAATTCCAAAAGCATCCTCAATGCCTACCTGATCTCAAGAACGCCGGGCTCTTCCTATTTTGTCGCTGACCGAACGAGTGGAGGGATCTGCGTCAATGGAGCAGGAGGAAACGGCGCATGGGCTAAAGGGCCAAACCTGCAGCAATCGGTTGATAGCGGCGTCGATTTTGGCAACTATGTCTACAATGACCACCACTTCTTTGCCGGATATTATTTGCTGGCAAGTGCCATGGTCACCAGCTGGGAGCTAACCTATAACCCAGGCAGCCTTTGGATCAATCTCCCAGTCGTTGGGGCCGACAATCAGACTTATAAAGTCAGGGACATGATCGATTTTCTCTGGAGAGATACCCACAACCCCTTTACAAATGACACCACCCAGGCAATCTATGACCCAGACCTCCCATACGATCGTTACAGCATTTCTTGGGAAGGACATAGCATTGCCAACGGCCTTCAATACGAGCCATCGGCATTAGGCAGAAACCAAGAAAGTATCGCAGAGGACTTCAACTGCTTCCTTGGCATGAATGCTTTTGCTCAGGTCGTTCTGCAAACAGCGTTGTCTGGCTCTGAAACAACCCGCTACCAAACAGTGCGCGACTTCAGCCTGATGCGCTTAAAGATGGCAGCCTCTTCTGGAATCCTCTGGTACAAGAACTACACCTATTGGAAAGGGGCAAACCAGTTCACGATCTCTCCATCGCCGACAACTCCTGCAATCTATATCGGACAGTTCACGCAGGCGACGGTGACAAACGGACAAGTGAACGACAATTCTGCACAGAACCAAACCTTCTTTTAGAACTGGTTTTTCCTATCACTGGAGTGTAACGATAAGTTGCACTCCATCGGCAAATCCTCTTTACTTTTATTCATTTTTGACGATAAGAGTAGGGGTAAGAATGCAACACGCCGCAACGATTGTTCCCACGATTTTCTGTACTCAAACAACATAAGAGAGATGACGCATGGATATTCTGAAAATTAAAGGCGGCAGGCCGCTGGAAGGAAAAGTACGCGCAGCCGGCGCTAAAAATGCGATCACCAAGCTCTTGGTAGCCTCTCTGATCTCCGATAAAAGGTGCACTTTTTACAACGTTCCTAACATCGCTGAAGTGGAAGTGACCGTCGACCTCTGCAAAGAGATCGGTTCTGTTGTCCACTGGGACCGAGCTGAAGGCGTTATTGAAATCATCACGAAAGAATTCAAGACTGGATACGTCCCGCAACGTTTTTCAGGATCGAACAGGATTCCTATCCTCATGATCGGCGCTTTGCTCGGAAGAACCGATGAGGACATCATTGTTCCAACTGCAGGCGGTTGCAAAATTGGTAAACGTCCTGTCGACTTTCATATTGCAGCGCTTGAAAAACTCGGAGCCACGATCGAATACCGGGAAATGAAAAAAGAGGGTGCCTATCTTGCACGCGCCCACCATGGATTGAAAGGAACGCTCATCCAACTTCCTTTCCCTTCTGTTGGCGCAACAGAGAACTCGATCCTTGCCGCCGCCCGCGCCAAAGGGACAACGGTGATAAAAAATGCAGCCATCGAACCAGAGATCATCGACCTGATCCTCTTTTTGCAAAAGCTCGGCGTAACGATCGGCATCGATTCCGATCGGACCATCCAAGTCCAACAAGCCACCCAGTTCTTCGAAGTTGAACACACTGTGATCACCGACAGGATTGAAGCAGCATCTCTTGGCCTTGCCGGCATCAGCACGCAAGGACGCGTTCTTGTCGAAGGTGCGCAGCACCATCATATGATCACCTTTCTTAACAAGCTCCGCGAAGTCGGAGCTGGCTTTGAAGTGAAGAAAGAGGGGATCGAATTTTTCTACAAAGGCCCTCTCAAAGGGGGAGTTTTAATTGAAACAGATGTGCATCCTGGCTTTATGACCGACTGGCAGCAACCTTTTGTAGTCCTCTTAACACAGGCCACCGGCTCTTCCGTTGTCCATGAGACCGTTTATGAAAACCGTTTCGGTTACACAGCGACACTTAAACAAATGGGCGCCGATATTGAGACCTTCACCCATTGCTTAGGCGGCAAGTCCTGCCGTTTTGCCTCCCACAATTTTCAACATAGCATTGTCATCAAAGGCCCAACCCCTTTGGTTGCAAAGGATATCGCAATCCCTGACTTGCGCGCAGGGTTCGCCTACGTTCTAGCGGCATTGCTAGCACCTGAGACAAGCCAGATTTCTGGACTGCACTATCTTGATCGGGGCTACGAACAGATCGTTGCAAAGCTGACAGCATTAGGCGCAGATGTTTCCCGCACTTCCCAAACTTTGGAAGAAGCGATCGTTCGTCCCAAAGAGAAGCTGACAAAAGTTCCTTAAGACGATGTCTTGTATATAGTAGTGTCAACTGAAACGTACCAGGCGATAGCTTTTAAACCAAATTAACAGGGTTCAACTTAATAATCTGAAAATTGTCATTAATCCGCGACTTCAGAATATTACCCATCCTCGGA
>JAFEGU010000357.1 GCA_018239725.1 Verrucomicrobiota bacterium
AACATCTCCTCCGATTAAGGAATGAGAGGATTGCAAAAGATAAACATTTAGAGAGTGTCCAAAAACCACATGCTTTGTTTTGCATTCGATATGCATGTCAGTGGAAAAACGATAATCAGATCCCTGAAGATTAGCTGCTGAAAAAGCAGTTGATTTTTGGACACTCTCTTACAAACATGGAATGATCCAGTGAATTTTACACGTGAACCTATCATTGAGACCATCATCTCACCAAAAGATGGCTTTAAGATCCTAGTGCGAAGCAGCAAAGCGGGAAATAATGAAGAGTACTTTGTCGATGCTGTTGAAGTCGTCTCATTCGGAAGAGCATTTTTCTTCCGTTCCTTAGAAAGGCCAAAAGCATTTTTAGTCCCAGCTTCCGATTATGAAGTATTGGAAGTCAAAGAAACCCGAGTTGCCCTCAAGAATGTTTCCCACGAGCGGAGCATTAAGATCGGCGGAGGACGCGAAGCCCCAGTCCGCCACCGCGAGCGGGAACGAGAGCCGCAAGTTGTCAAGCAGCAAGAAGAAGAAACAACAGCTACTGAAGAAACAGCTACAGCTGAAGGCGAAACAGTAGAAACGGCAGCGGCAGAACCAAGAATGGACAGACGAAGAGATCGCCGCCGCCGCCACCGCCGCCGTCAATCCGATGACCAAGAGTGGACAGACCGCAATAAAGGACAGGAACAACAGCCTCGAGAAGCAGAAGCCCCTAAATCTGACGTTGTCAGTGAAGGAGGTGGTGCCCAAGATGAAGTTAAAACTTCATCTTCTATGTTCAGCAGCTTATTTCCCCCTCCACCGACGCTTATTTCAGAAACTCTCAGCCGTTACAAAGATAAAGAAGCTGCTGAAGGTGCTCCCTCTGCCCAGCCGCAAGAAGAAGCAAGGCAAGAAGAGCCGCCAGTTGTAAAAAAGAAGGAAAAAGAAGAGGACACCGGATCAGAGTCCGCACCTCTGCACCGCGTGCATGCTCCAGAAGAGCTTGAGACCTTCTCAACGACCCACTTTTCCCCTTTGCAGGGCAGCGACGGGTTTAACCAGTTCTTCTAAAATCATCTGCAAAGAGGCTTGATAGATATCAAGCCTCTTGAATCTTATCCAGCAATCCAGGTAAAATTTCGTCCTTCAAGCCCCTCCAACCCTATGCTCGGATGGTGGAACGGTAGACACTGGAGACTTAAAATCTCCTGGGAGCAATCCCGTGCAGGTTCGATTCCTGTTCCGAGC
>JAFEGU010000358.1 GCA_018239725.1 Verrucomicrobiota bacterium
GCCGTCGAAGCTCAAAAGCTCTTGACGCTGAAGCTGGAGAACTCGGTCGGATAGGACAGCGATTATTAATCAGTGGTCAGAATAAGGACCTTTAAACATGTTGGAGATCAAAGATCTACAGGCAACTGTAGAAGGAAAAGCGATTTTGAAGGGGCTGAACCTCAAAGTCCGCAAAGGGGAGATCCATGCGATCATGGGCCCTAACGGCGCTGGAAAATCGACGCTTGCAAAAGTGCTCGCCGGCGACCCTGCGTATGAAGTGTCTGGAGGAGAAGTGCTGTTCGAGGGGAAGAATATCCTCGAGCTCGATCCGGAGGAGCGCTCCCACCTCGGACTGTTCATGAGCTTCCAGTATCCTGTGGAAATTCCCGGGATCTCCAACCTGCAGTTTCTGCATACCGCCTACAACGCAAGGCTCAAAGCGCAGGGGAAAACGGCAATTTCGGAAGAGGCGTTCAGCAGGATCCTTGATGAGAAGATGCAGTCAGTTGATGTCCGCGGCGAGTTTAAACACCGCAATCTGAATGAAGGCTTTTCCGGCGGTGAGAAGAAGCGCAATGAGATCCTCCAAATGGCCGTCCTGGAGCCCAGGCTCGCTATCCTCGACGAGACCGATTCAGGTCTTGACATCGACGCGATGCGCATCGTCGCCAAGGGGGTCAACTCTCTGATGAACTCTGATAACGCCCTCATCCTGATCACCCACTACCAGCGCCTGCTCGATTATATCCGTCCTGATTTTGTCCATGTCGTCATCGACGGCAGGGTCGTGCAGTCGGGCGGACCTGAGCTTGCCCTCACCCTGGAAGAAAAAGGGTATGATTGGCTATATGTCTGAACAATCTTTTTTGTCTCATCTTCAGGGCCATTTCGAGAAAATTCCTCCGACCGATGCCTTAAAAAGCTTCCGGGAGAAGAGCTGGCAGCGTTTTTGCCAAGTGGGTCTTCCCTCTAAATCCCATGAGGCTTTTCGCTATGTGCACTTAAGGGAATTTTATCTCTCTTCCTTTGATGCGTCCGCTCTGAGAACGATCGATAAATCTCTTTTTTCCGA
>JAFEGU010000359.1 GCA_018239725.1 Verrucomicrobiota bacterium
AGGAAGGTCAATAATCGGGGTATATTGGTGAAAAGTATCGGTTATTTAGATCTTAGAAGTTAGAGGGTAAGCTTCATGTTTTTATAAGTATTTGTTGTTAAGTGAGATAAGTATATAGTGCGGTGGCTTAAAAGTTGCTTTTTCTTGGGATTTTATAACGTGTTAAAAACCAGTCGGAAGCGTTTTTAATGTTTGCTTGTAAATTAGAATGCCAGTTGTAGTTAATGTTCAGTGGGTTTTTCACTTTATTGGTTTTATAATTAAAATGAAGAGAAAATAAATTTCATGGGGTCAGGTTGTTTAATTGCCGTAACATATTGATTGTTAGATGTTTGATTTGATGTTTGAGTTGGTTAAGTTTTTCCTGTTAATTTGTTTTTAATTTCGCGTGTGATATAATAAATGTTATAAAAGATGAAAATATAGGAATAACCTCATGTCATTAAGAACGGATCCATTAAGAAGGTCAACAGACAGTAGCGTAGAGACTAGTCGTTCTAGACATACTGGTGATGGTTTTGATTCAAATCCTCGACGAGTTCAAGATACAGCTCGGCGAGTTTTGGACGACTCTTCAATACCAGATAGTCCTCGAGAAAGAGCGCGGTTTGTGGAGACTCTAACGCCATTGGATCGAAGCGGCTCGGCTAGAAGTCTAAGCGTTACTGTTCCCGTCGGCGATCCTAGACCTTTAACAGCTACGGCGCAAAGAACCGGAGATACGTTCGTACGAGTGACTAGCGATCCAGAACCAGGCGCGGTCCTAAATCTACAACAAGACACCCCGCCTAAGGCGCCTGTAGCTCTTTACAATGCATACACTAGCAATGGAGAGAAAAAAGGACACTACTTCGATCTGAAAGCAAAACACCATACTCAGCTTCAAGATACATTCCATTTAGTTAAAAATCGTTGCTTAGAAACCGGCGTGATCCCTCCAAATGCTACCGGCTTCACGATTAGTTTCAAGACAATGCAAGTCCGATATTTTGATCCTTCAAGCAATACTACATGCGTTCGCAGCCTTAACGAAATAATGGATCCAAATCCTGATGTTAAGACTTCAGTAGAAAGTGCAATTGATCTTATCAAAACAAAGATTAACAAAGGCGAGATTTGCAGTAAGATGGAAGATTATTGCAAGGGAGCTGCCGATGGCGCAAGTCCTTGCTACCGTTCCAATCCAGTACTAGCCCTGCAGCCGAAGTCAATCGGTGCCGAATCCTATAAAAAAGCGCTTGAGATCGCCCAGCCAGTTCTAACAGACAATACGGATCCAACAAACCATGCGAAAAGAGACGTTGCGATCCATCGTATGGGTAAGGCTGAGACAATCATTAAAAAAACAAAAGAGAAGATTGCTGCAGAAAAATTGCCATTATTAGCATCGCTCTCAACCACTGTTGATCCTGCTGCTAGAAACGAGATCCAAAAGAAACTTCGGGAATTGCAAGCAGTAGAGCAGCGGCTCGAAGAGCTCGATACCTTTGCCATCTATTCAGCGCTTGCTTTCTATCCAACAGAAGATGATCCGAACCTAGCCGCCGTTTCTCGAAACGCAGAATTGTTGCAAAACGCAATGTCAAGCAAGCTCGAACAAGAGCGGCAACAAGCTATTGAAGATGGAACAGCAAGGAAATGGATCCCTGAGTGGGTTCCGCTTTTAAGCCGATTGCGCACGCCGCCTGAAATTGAAAAATCAGACTCTTATGCCGTCGATGCGGCTGGACTGATGTTCTCCGGTCTTGAAACTGAAGAAGGCCGTGCGGGCTATAACGACCTCTGCCGTGCCCATCGTGCGCCTTCTAAAAAAGACGGGCTCGAAGACGCTATTGTGCGTGAGGTCTTGGGGCCAGGAAGTTTAGCAAACGCTGAAAATCCAGTTCTTGAGCGTCTGTTTGTGGGAGTAGTTTCTGATAAAGCTA
>JAFEGU010000035.1 GCA_018239725.1 Verrucomicrobiota bacterium
TCCTCGATACTTTAAAAGAAATGGAGATCCGCAACGTGATCTTCTCCAGCACAGCTTCTGTCTACGGTATTCCTGAGAAGCCGATCATTACAGAAAATAACCCTGTACAGCCGATCAATCCCTACGGCCACACCAAAGCGATGGTCGAGCAGATCATGAAGGACTTTGAAAAGGCCTATGGGATCCATTATATCTCCCTCCGCTACTTCAATGCGGCAGGCGCCGACATCGATGGCGAGATCGGCGAACGGGGATCGAAACCAATCAATCTCATACCGATCGCCCTTCGCGTTGCAGCAAAACAGCAAAAGACCCTGGCTATATTCGGGACCGATTTTGACACTCCTGATGGCACTGCGATCCGCGACTACATCCATGTCGCCGACCTTGCCGATGCCCATGTCAAAGCCCTGCAGTATTTGCTGGACGGAGGCCCGAGCGCCATCATGAACTTAGGCACAGGGAAGGGAAGCTCCGTCAATGAAGTGGTCTCAGAAGTAAAACAAATTAGCCAGCGCCTCTTGCCGACAGAGCTTGCTCCCCGCAGAGAAGGGGATCCTCCCCGGCTTGTTGCCGATGCGAAAAAAGCCAATGAGCTTCTCAATTGGAGGCCAAAGCACTCTTCTTTAAAAACGATCATCACTACAGAATGGAACTGGCTCTGTAAACTCTACCGAGACAGCCTAAAGAATCAGGATTCTGACAAGGAGGGCCCTCAAAATTTGCATTTAGTAGGGAACGGCCATTCCTCTCAGGCACGGCCAGATTGAAGGTGAAGCGGGCTTGGCTGCAAGCTGAGGTTTGTCAGAAACTGATTCATTAGGGTATTTCTCTATTTCTAAGCAATTGATTATCAATGACATCTAAATGATTACTTCCTTAAAGCGCCGCCTATTTTAAGGCAGGTACGGATTTGTCAGATGAACCGTAAAAAATAGCCACTTTTTCGCAGGCTGTAAATAATTGATATTCAATACTTCTTTCTGCAAAATTAATCAGATCTATCTAAGCCGTTGATTATCAACGTTTTTCGAACATTTATTTCTTCACAATCTCTTTCAATAA
>JAFEGU010000360.1 GCA_018239725.1 Verrucomicrobiota bacterium
CTGACACTTCAAAGTCCTCGTTGATTTTGGATTTGGCGCCACGAGGTTAAAGCCTCTGAAGCAGAACGTATGCGCAGCTGCATACGTTCGATGCAAGAGGCTTTAAAGAGCCTTGGCACAAGGATCGTCCGCGTGGATGCCAAAAGCCAAAAGCAACAAGGACTTTGAGGTGGAAGCAGTATATAAGCAAAGGTCATATTGTGAATGCTATCATATTGCTGATCGCTATTATCTGCTTGTGCCATCCCAAGTTCCTTTGCGCTCAAGAGCAAGAGGCGCCCGATTCATTAAAAAGAGGCTTTTTTTTCTTTGCCGATCCTGTCTACTGGCAAGCGCATGAAGATGGTTTGGCCTTTACAACAGAGAGCAATTCTAGCACGACCCTAGCACCACATAGCAAGGCTGAAAATTTGCATTTTGACTGGGACTTTGGTTTTGATGCTGGCTTTGGCTATCGGATACCGCATGATGCTTGGAGCTTTTCATTAGGGTTGAAGCATATCCATACGAATGCCCATGGCCACAAAACTGCAAACGGCGACAATGTCTTATTTCCGCTGTGGAAGCTTCCAGATCCGTTGGACCCTTCCTATGCGCATGAGGCTAAAGCGCATTGGCGTTTGCACCTTGGACTTCTCGATCTCATCATGAAAAAGGATTGGCAGCCAACAAAGACGTGCATCTTTGCGCCTGTTCTCGGCCTGCGTTCTGCCTGGATCCGGCAAAAATATAACCTCTTTTATTTGGGGGGCTCGCTATTTCCGGATCGAGAAGAGCAGTTCAGCATGAAAAATAAATTCTGGGGAATCGGCCCGTCCATTGGGGTGCGCAGCTCGTGGGAGTGTATGCGCCATTTCAGCTTCTTCGGCGATTTTCTTGTTTCGATCCTTTATGGGGAGTTTTACCTGCATCAAGCGGAGTGGACGCTGCCTCACAAATCAAAAATCCTTGGGATCCATGAAGTCTTCCGATCCAGTGTAACGACGTCTGATCTCACATTAGGGGTAAGGTGGGAACGCTATTGGCAGGGGACGTTAAAGAAACTTTCTTTGGAGTTGGCCTGGGATCAAATTTTTCTCTATTCCCAAAACCAGTTTATCCGGTTTACCAACTCCTCTGCGCGAGGGAACTTTATTTCAAACCAGGGAGACCTCTCCCTTCAAGGTTATCATATCGGCGCTCGGTTTGATTTTTAATCTTTTTTTAACGATATCAAAGCATTACGGCTCAGTCATACTGGTCATCTGCAGCTTTATGAGAGACCGGATTAATTTGGATTTCCACAAAGAGGAGTCAAAAAGGAGGAAAAATTCCAGATTTTGATGGTTTTATCAGCTGAACCAGAAATGATCATCCCATCATTTAACGCTATGGAAAGGATCATGTCTTGGTGGCCAGTTAAACTATGGAGCTCTTTACCACTATCAATGTCCCAAATTTTGATTGTTTTATCCACTGAGCAGGAGATCAGCATTCCATCTTTTACCAATAGGCGAACGACACCCTTTACATGGCCAGTCAATCTGCGGAGCTCCTTGCCGCTATCAAGGTCCCAGATTTTGATTTTTCGATCTGCCGAACCAGAAATAAGCATCCCATCTTTAATCACCAGGGAGTTAATAGTGTTGTTATGGGCAGTCAAGCTGCGGATTTCTTTGCCGCTTTTAAGATCCCAGATTTTGATTGTTTTATCTACAGAGCCAGAAATGAGCATCCCATCTTTAATTGTTAGGCAATGGATGCTATCCTGATGGCCTGAAAGGGTATGGATCTCTTTACCGGTTTCAAGATTCCAGATTTTGATCGTGTGATCATCTGAACCAGAAATAAGCAGGTCATCTTTTACTATTAAGCATTCGATGAAACTTTGATGGCCTATCAAGCTTCGGATCTCTTTACCGGTTTCAAGATCCCAGATTTTGATTGTTTTATCTACAGAGCCAGAAATGAGCATCTTACCTTTTAGTGCTAAGCAAGTGACCCCAGATTGATGGCTAGCCAAGCTTCGGAGTGTTTTTTCGGTTTTAAGATCCCAGATTTTGATGGTTTTATCATCTGAACCGGAAATGAGGATCCCGTCACTTACTGCCACGCAATTAACCCATTCTTCATGTCCAGTTAAAGTGCGTGTTTGATAATTTCCCGTCCTCATATTGTTATCAGTGATCTTTAGGTTTTGATAAAGATCCATAGGCTTTAAATGCCGTGGATTCAATTGGAATGAGGAAGGAAAATGAGACTTCAAAAGTGTCGTCCAAGTTGGAAAATTGTTGTTATAGATGAGCTGATAAAAATGTTTGTTTGTAAATGACAGATTGTAGATGTCGATTACTTTATTGATGTGCTTAGTGCACTCATGAATTAATTCATTAGGAAAGATTGAAATAGAAGGTGTAGTCATTTCTGTGGAGTTGTGTTGAATATTATTTATTTGTGAAATTGACATATAAACCTCTTTTTTGAATAAATCCTTATTTAAGTAATATATCAAATATCATTATATTTTGAAGTCTGAAAAGAATATTATCAATATAGTGATTTTTTGAAAAACAAGGCTGTCTATGTTAAAAAAATAATTGTATTCTAAGAGTCTGTCTGTGATTTCTCATAACACGCTCAGTCTAGCTACCATAAGTCGCGACATTGCCAGATAAATCATGGCAGTGCTTGTCGATGTAATCAATTCATAATCCTTACTGTGCCGACGAAATTTCCCCAGCCAAGCAAAGGTCCTTTCAACGATCCATCGTTTTGGCTCTACAATACACGTCTTTTTATCTCGACGTCCAACTGTCTCTAACTTGATACGATAGTTCAGCAACTGTAGCTTCATATTCTCTCCTCTATAGCCCAGATCGGCATACACTATTTCGGGCAATTCGATCTTTTTATCTTTAGCAAAGTAACACAATGCATCCAGGCCATCTCGATCAGTGCAGCTTGCAGCTCCAACAACCCCTGATATTATTAATCCAAGGTGATCCACAAGGATATGTCTTTTCCGACCCTTGATTTTCTTACCCCCGTCATACCCACAGAGCCCTTTTTTTCGGTGGTCTTTACACTTTGACTGTCAGCTATCCCAACTGAAGCATCTTCATTTCTTCCAAGAGCCACCCGAAGCGAACGTCGAAGAGAGTCGTGAATTTTCTCGAACAATCCCTTGCGTTTCCATCGGAGAAATTGCCCATAGACACCCTTCCAAGAGGGAAAGTCATGTGGTAGTTCTCTCCATTGGCAGCCAGTCTTTAATACATAAAAAATAGCATCCAACATCTCTCTGCGTGAATGCTTTGTCCTGCCTTTCGGTCCGGAGTAGACATCTTCTTTTATTAACGGTTTGATTCTGATCCATTCTTCATCCGACAGATCACTCGAGTACGCTTGTCTTTTTTTATTTTGCATAATGTCAGCCGCCTGTTTGAGCCGACAACTATATCAAATTAAATTTTCGCAGACAGGCTACTGTCAACTTTCGATTGCACCATGTAAATTATCAGATTTTACTTTGTCTTGCCGAGTCGAAATTCACAAAACCTAAGCGGTCGAAGTATAGTTTCTTTTGCTTGACCGATAGGACTTCAATCAGACAAAATAAAGAAAAGCAGGGCCCAAATAATCGAATACAGATGACTGTTCCTACTGCTCCTCAGTGAGGAGGGTTTTTGAATAGGGACGAGATAAAATATCTCAAGGGGGTAATTTATTCGATTCCCTGTGAATTGCAATTGGCTCAAGAGATTAAGATAGATGTCTAAACCTGAAACTGAGCGGATCCGGCCGTTTGAAACGCTAGGGATACAAGATGTCCCTATTGTTGGCGGTAAAAATGCATCCTTAGGAGAGATGATCCGCGGTCTGAAAGCAGAACAGATCCAGGTTCCCGACGGGTTTGCGACAACTGCGCTTGCCTATCACGAGTTCCTTCAATCCAATCAGTTGGATAAAATTATTGCCGAGCAGCTAAAAAAACTGAAGGATGATGTCGCATCGTTGGCAAAGGTCGGCCTTGCAATCCGCAAAGCGATCCTTGCGGCAAAGCTGCCTCCGGCTCTTCTTTCCGAATTGAAGAGCGCCTACCAAGACCTCTCAAAGCAATGCCATGTGAAAGAAGCGGATGTCGCTGTTCGCAGCAGCGCTACCGCAGAGGACCTGCCGACGGCAAGTTTTGCTGGCCAGCAAGAGACCTATTTAAATGTGCACGGCGAAAAGGCATTGATCGAAGCCTGTCTAAAATGCTACGCGTCCCTATTTACCGATCGGGCGATCAGCTATCGGGAAACGAAGGGGTTCGACCATTTGAAAGTCGCGCTGTCAATTGGAATTCAAAAAATGGTCCGCTCCGATCTGGGCTGTTCTGGAGTGATGTTCACACTGGATACGGAAAATGGATTTCCCAATGTCGTGGTGATCAATGCCGCTTGGGGCTTAGGAGAAAATGTCGTGCAGGGAGCGGTCAGTCCCGATGAATATGTTGTTTTCAAACCGTTGCTTGAGAAACAAGAGTTCTGTCCGATCCTTTCAAAAGAATTAGGCGCCAAATCGCAGAAGATGGTCTACGGCAGATCGAAGCATGGGGCAATTAAAAATATTAGAACATCGCTGCAGGAACAAAAGAGCTTTGCCCTATGCGATGCGGAAGTTTTGCAATTAGCCCGTTGGGGTTGCGCCATCGAAAAGCATTATGGACGCCCGATGGACATCGAGTGGGCCAAAGATGGTCAAACCCAAGAGCTGTTCATTGTCCAAGCGCGCCCTGAAACAGTCCAATCGCAAAAACAGCAAGACCGTTTTCAAACGTATACCCTCAATGAAAAAGGAAAGATAGTGTGCCGCGGGCTTGCAATTGGAGAATCGATTGTAACTGGCAAAGCGCAAGTGATCCGCAAAGTCGCCGATATCAAAAAATTTAAGCCTGGAAACATTCTCATTACGGAAACAACATCCCCGGATTGGGTTCCGATCATGCAGCAAGCTGCAGCGATTGTAACCGACCATGGAGGCAGGACATCCCATGCTGCGATTGTCAGCAGGGAGCTTGGCGTTCCAGCGATCGTAGGGACTAACAATGGGACAAAGCTGATCAAAGAGGCAAGTCCGATCACCGTTTGCTGCTCAGAAGGTGAGCACGGAACTGTTTACGAAGGACAGCTCAAATACAAAGTGGATGAGATCTCTTTGGAAAATCTGCCCCAGCTGTCCGTTAAGATCATGATGAACATCGCCAGTCCCTCCGCCGCCTTTCAATGGTGGCGGCTTCCTTGCCAAGGCATCGGTCTTGCCCGCATGGAGTTCATCATCAACAACAGCATCAAGATCCATCCGATGGCCCTAGTCCGCTTTGACAAGCTGCACGATAAAAAGGCCCAAAAAGAGATCGAGCTTCTGACTAAAGGTTACCTTGATAAATGCGAGTATTTTGTTGACCGATTAGCCCAAGGAATAGGAAAGATCGCCGCTTCGCGCTATCCTGATCCAGTAATCGTTCGTCTAAGCGATTTTAAGACGAATGAATATGCAAACCTGATCGGCGGAAAAGAGTTTGAGCCCCGAGAAGAAAACCCGATGTTAGGGTTTCGGGGAGCATCCCGATATTACAGCCCCCGCTACAAGGAAGGGTTTGCTTTGGAGTGCGAGGCGATTAAACGTGTCCGTGAAACGATGGGGTTAACCAACCTGATCGTGATGGTGCCCTTTTGCAGGACCTTGGAAGAAGGGGACCGCGTTTTACAGGTCATGGAGGAAAATGGACTGAAAAGAGGAGAGGACGGGCTTCAAGTCTACGTGATGGCGGAGATCCCTTCCAATGTCATTTTGGCAAAAGAGTTTGCCGACCGGTTCGATGGGTTTTCGATCGGCTCCAACGATCTAACGCAGCTTGTTTTGGGCGTCGATAGGGACTCCGAGGAGCTGGCGCCCCTTTTTAGCGAGAAGAATGAAGCGGTCAAATCGATGATCCGCGACCTCATCCATAAAGCCCACCTAAAGAATCGGAAGGTCGGCATCTGCGGTCAAGCGCCGAGCGATTACCCCGATTTTGCAGCCTTTTTAATGGATGAAGGGATCGATTCGATCTCATTAAACCCTGATAGCATCGTCGGGACTCTTGTTAAGCTTTCTCATAAGTAACTAATCATTAGATTGTTATGGTGTTTTTGTAAGTAGCTGATAATGAGATGGATATCAGCATTTCTAAATGTATTTCAATAGCGGCAAATCAAATTGATATTTAGTAAGTTGTGATTCACGCGAATTAATTAAATTAATTTTTATATAAATCATCTCGTGTAATATTGATTTTTAAATTTATTAATGTATAATTAAAGTAAGATATTAATTATATGATTCAATTAAGAAGGTGATATGTGGTTAGATGAAGAGTTCACAGAAAACCATCCCCTTGCCAAAAAGCTCCAATATATGACTCTGCAATCCTGCGAGAGAAGCGATGCAGCGATTGAGTACAAAAATACCAATCGAAAGTTTATCGCATTTGATTTGCGAGATCGGGTTTTGATGACGTTAGTGGGGCAAACATTGAAGCCATTTGGTTTTTGGCAAAATTTGCAGGACTATTTTATCGGATCCAAATTCCATTTTCTTCGCGTATGGGCAGAAACGCAATTGGCAAACCGGGGCGAAATGCATCTGCGCAATCTTTATTTGCGGCATCCAGCAAAATTCTTTGAAGTGGAATTCGAGGATGCAAAAAACGTAAAAATGAGGATTGTGAAGTGCAACTACATCATCAGCGAGATGTGTTCAAATAAGCGGATAGCCCTAAACGATAACCAACAGTCAGGCGGCCTTCTCGACGAATTTCGTCAAAAGATCCATGAAGAGGAGCAAAGACTCCTAATTGGCAACCATTTATTCGAAGCGTTTTCACCCGAGAGCAATGCGCCAAAGAAGACGCTGATCGACCATTCGGGCAGCTAATCAAAAAAGTTTTTTTACTTATATCGTAATCGGTCAAGTTCTGTCAATTTGGACTAGCTGCCCGGTTCGCGCCCAAGGACGCTTCACCTGTTACGCACTGCGAAGGTTCACCGAACCTTCTCGTGTTTCCACAGCCAAATCGATCCTCATCCTCTCCCTTCCCGCTAGGGGAAGGGCTTCGTCTTTCGGAACCAGTTCGCAGCCAAGGC
>JAFEGU010000361.1 GCA_018239725.1 Verrucomicrobiota bacterium
GCGCAATCATTGCGATCGTCGGCCTTTACGTCTTCAGCGTTGAACTGGCCAAAAAGCAGTTTTATAAGAACCATGGTTCCCTGAAAGGGGAATTAAAAGTCAAAGCGGAAGTCCACCGTTAGTCCCTGCATGCTCAAGTCCTCAGAATCATGTTCCCAGTAAAGGCTGGGAGATCCTGAGAAGTTGGGGAATTGGTTTTGACGCCACCAGTACTGGTTCTCATAGGCCACTTTGATGCCAAAATGGTTTTGGTTGTTGTGGAAATTGACATCGTACGCGATCCCAAGCTGAAACCCGAGCATCGGCGAGAAATGGTGCGTGTCGAAATCAAGGTCGTAGATTTTGCCATCTGCGGATGAGCGTTCTTCCTCATGGACATCAAATGTGCCCCAAAGCAGAGCTCCGGTCGCCGATCCGAATAGGCCAAAGTGTTCTCCAAGGAACCATTCGCCAGTGAACCCGGCGCGGGGTCCAATGCCCCAGAAGTCATTGTGCCCATGGATGTTCAGCTTTAAATAGGGGGAATCGACGACGTAGCGGATCCTTCTATTTTGATTGAACCAGGTCGTCGTGACGCCAAATGCAGGACGCACCGATAGGAACTTGCTGACAAAAAAGTTCCTTCCGAGCTCCAAATAGAGGTTGTAGAATGTGACATTCCAATGGGCGTGGGCTTTGTTCAGTGTAAGCGAGGAGACGATGCCATCGGCTGTGATCAAAGCGTGTTCGCCGTGTGCCGATTTTGAATTGCTCGCATCTGTTTGGTACCATGTGAAGTTTAAGTAGCCGTCCCATCCATCATGCTCTTCGAGCTGATAGCCGATGCCGACGCGAAAGCCGGGATTCCAATCGAAGTCGAGATGCTTTAGTTTCCCTTTGTAGGGAGCTGATCCAGGAGTTTCCCGGTCTGTGTACACATAATCTGTTCCCCCTTCATAGAGGTTCCACCATAGGAAATCTGCAGTGGCATACCATCCGTAGCTGTCGACTTGGGGATTTGCAGATGCGGTCTTTGCACCAAAGTTGCCATTCGCTGTTTCGGTCCGGACCATTTGCATCTCTAATTCCAATGCGGAAATGCGGGATTGGACATCTGAGCCCGTTGCAGAACTCATTTGCCCAGAAAAATCGTCCTTTTCTTCACCAAAGAGTTGGCCAAACGCAATGGAGGCTCCTATAATTATCGATAGATTTATCAAAAAGCGCGCTCTCATGAATTACCCTTGGTTAAAAGTCTAATCTCACATCGAAGGTGAGCCCTTGAAGGCTTAAATCTTCATTGATCGGGTTCAATTTAGGGATATTGTTTCCTGGATAGTAGGGGAACTGGTTCTGCTGCCACCAGTATTGGTCCTCATAGCTTAAGTTGAATGCAAGATGGTAGCGGTCATGGCTTAAATTCGTTTCCCAGCAAAATCCAAGTTGGAATTGGACCATCGGAACGATCCGGTCCTTGTCAAGGTCGTAGTCAAGCCAGAGGGTGTGATTGTTTCCAGTCTGTTTCTCATGCACATCAAAATCACCCCACATGATCGCGCCTGCAATCCTTCCAAAGAAGCTGAAGTTGCGCCAAAAGTGCCAATCTCCATTGATCCCAGCCCATGGTCCGATCCCTCGAAATTCACACCTTCCGCGGGTTTTAATAAAGGAATCATCGTTAAGCCGATCGGTGTAGCGTGTATGCCGATGCTGATCGATCCAAGCTCCTTTCAAGCCAAAAAATGGTCTCAGAGACATGAAACGGCTGACAAAAAAATGGCGGCCAAGCTCAAAGTCGAGCGTGTAAAAATGGACTTTCCACGACAGTTTAGCGCTTTGGAACACTGTGGGAAAGGGAGCACCAACTCCAGTAAGCCCTATTGCATAGGGAGCTAGCAAAGGAATAAGGCGACGATCTGTGTCTTCTTCAGCAGAGTCTCTATGCGATGTTTGGAACCAAGTAAAGTTTAAGTAGGCGTCCCATCGGTCGCGGTCGAAAACTACGCCAAGCCCTGTCCGGAAGCCAGGATCCCATTCGAACTCGAGGTTTTTCCGTTTTCCTTTCATAGGGGAAAAAGCTGTCGTTTTCGAAGCGCTATAGGCGTAATCTGTTCCCCCTTCTTGCAGGTTCCAATAGAGAAAATCAGCAGTGACAAAGAAATCATGCCCATTGATCAGAGGAGAAGCGGATGCTGTTTTTGCTCCGTAGTTTCCAAAGGGGGACTTCATCGAAACTTCGCTCATCTGCGACTCGAGGATCGTCACACGAGAAGTGAGGTCTTGGTCCGCATCCGCCCAAAGGGATCCTATCGCAAATAATGCGATTGGCAATATGTTTCTAAACAGATCCTTGCTCATCGATTACCTCGGTAAAGTTAAAACTCAAAACGCACATCAAGAGTCAGTCCCTGAAGGCCTACGTCTTCTGAATAGCGGTCAGGATTTAATGAGCCTGTGCTTTCAAATTCGAGCATTTGGTTTTGCCTCCACCAGTACTGAAACTCATAGCCTAGCAGGATTTTAAAATGTTTGCGCGCATCGTTAAAGTTCGTTTCCCATTGAAATCCAAGCAGTAGCTGCGCCGTAGGGACAATGCTTTGAAAATCAGCATTGAAGTTGATCAATTTCCGATTTGCGATCGCTTCCGTTTCTTTTTCACGGACATCAAAATCTCCCCACATGAGCGCTGCCGATCCCATTCCATAGAAGCTAAAATGGTTGGTGAGGAACCAAGTCGCATCGATCCCAGCGCGGGGGCCAATGCCCCAGAAGTTGTTTTTTCTTCTGATCTTAAGGATGCCGATGCCAGCGGACACAATGTCTAAATAGGATGCCTTCACATGCTGGTAGATCCATGCAGATTTTATTCCGAACTCAGGCCGGACAGACAGGTATTTGCTGACAAAATAGCGGCGGCCCAGTTCAAAGTCCAATGTATAGAAGTCAAATTTCCAGCGGGCTTCTGCTTTTTGAGCATCATTAGAAAACGGAAATCCCCATAGAGGGATCAAAGCGCCTCCCGAAGGAGCGTGAGCATGGGAACTCTCCTCCGTTTGAAACCAGGTAAAGTTCAAGTAGCCGTCCCAACCATCATGCTCATCGAGCTGGTAGCCGACGCCGACGCGGAAACCAGGGTCCCAGTCGAAATCAATTTCTTTGGACTTGCCTTTGAACGGGATATTTCCTGGGGTTGTCTTGTCAGTTAAGGCGTACTCCGTTCCCCCTTCGGTTAAGTTCCAATAGAGGAAATCTGCCGTGGCATAGAATCCATAGGAATCGATCTGCGGTGCAGCCGAGGCCATTCTTGCCCCTCTTGATCCGAGCGCTGTCTGCGTTGAAATGGTCGCCATTTTGGCTTCGAGGGTGGAAACGCGAGATTCCAGGTCTTGTGCATCCACGGAAATGCTAAGGCCGAGGCACAGGCCTATTAGACCTCTTGCGTAACTCCATTTGCCTGGCAAAATCGTTCTTTTTTCACAGGTTTTTATCCCACTCTTTTGCCGACTCTTTATGAGTCGACTCATTTGTGAGATCCGAAACTGTAAACAGTTTCTAAAAACCCGTAAAAAAATCTCCGATTTTTCCTGGCAAAGCGGGTTAAGCAAGAGGTCTATTGTTGTGAAAAGAGCCGCTTTCATCATTTCCTCTTATGTGTGATGCAGTTGCAAAATTCAGCAGTTTTGCAACTGCATCATGTTTCAAATCAAAACTTAACTTTTAGAGGAATGAAAGATAAAAAAAAAGTAAAATGAAAGGAAAGCTTATAAGAGAAAATTATAGCAGGATGGCAGGATAGTCAGGATAAGTTAAGTTCTTTTATCCTGACTATCCTGCCATCCTGCTGTTATACCGTTGCGAAATGCCTTGCCGCGACTATTTAAGGATTACTGGTCTTGGGCTGCCATAAACGCTTGGATGCAAACGTCCATGTCTTTGCCGATATTTCTTCCTCCCCAGTTATCGCCGGTGCCCACACCCTGTTCATCAGGATGGGCTTGTCTATAGCCATCAAAGAAGTGCCAGTAGACCCGTTGCACGAATTCGTTAGGCAGATCATGTAAGATTCCATTGATGAGGCCCGATCTTTCTTCAGCAGTCATTCGCTCAAAATCTTCCGTTCCGGTTAAGGCCAACACTTGACTGAATGCATCTTCTATTGGTGTACTGCTCAAATCCAGAGGAGGGGTTATTACTGTGTTTGTGCTGGTAGGATCAACTTCTTCTACTGCTCTTGCAACGTAGACATCGTTTTGACGCGATGCAGCCAGCAGGAGCGACTCAACTTTCAATGGAACTAAACTGCCTGGGAAGCGAAGTGTGCCAAAATCGGCAACTCGAGGAGATCCTGATAGTTCCCAGAATGCAAACCGTACTGATTCCTGCAGCTCATTGGGAAGCAATTGGAATTGGCGCATCCCTTCAACGGCATTCTTTTGGAATGCACGTGCGCATTTCATCAGGGTCACGCTGCAGTCGCTTCGCGCAAGCTGCAAGCTTTGTGTGAACAACTCAGCTTGAGAATTGGCAAGCGTTAGTTTGAGGTTCTCTTTGAATGCAGCAAGGGCTTGTGCGCGTTGATGGTTGCTGCTATGTCTTTCCGCAATTAAGGCCCCGTCATGTTCAAAAGAGGCCTTGCCGAAGTCGGGATGGACCCCCATCGGTTCTTGGTGCAGCTTCCATGTTGCAAAGTGGATCCCTTTTTTATACATTTCTGGAAGATCTTGGTATAACTGCATCCCTTGAGCAGGATCGCCTGATTCAAATTCTTTAATGATCGGATTAAAATAGGCGTCGATCGCATTGACTACATCTTGCAATTTCTCCAGATGGGAATGTAAATTTGGAGTGCCGCGAATCGAGCCAACAAGCGCTAGACAGATTGGATCGTTGTAATCGAGGATAACTAGCATTTTGGTCAAGCATGCTTTGTGGTCAAGTTTCGCTCCCGACCAGAAGATAGCAAATGGAGAACCTGGAATGAGGTTGAAATGGATGTTGTCGGGTGAGAACAACATTTCATTAGCTCTTACAGCTGCATTTCCTCTTAGGTGAGCATGCACATCGAAACGTTTCAATCCATCAAAAGGCACTGGATCGACGCGTGGACGGTCCCCATGGCGGGGATTGATCTGTTCGGCTGGAGCTCTTTGGATTCCCATGATCGGATACAACGTCGTTTCAGGGTATTGGTGTACATCGTCTCCAGGGTGTGCATTGGGATGGGCCCATGTATGAAGGCTGAGGTTCATCGGTCCTTGGGCAACATGGTCGATCTTATGGAATAGCCTTCCGTCGATCGCCGTAAAGAACAGATCCACCTTGTGGCGCGAAAGATCTCCCATCCGATCCCTTAAGGATTGGGGAACGGCGTCAATTGCTTGTTTATCCAAACGCACTGTCTCAATGTTAGCCCCGATAGTATGGTATGTTGAAACGGTTGGAACTTCGATTTGATTGTAGGCTGGGCAAATCGGTGTCGGTTTAATGCTTTGAACTAGGTTGAGCTGCAAATTTCCAGCAACATAGCCGGATAAGTTTGGAAGCAGTTCGGTGCGTGCTAATTTGAGCTGGTTCAGGATAGCTTCGCGGC
Organism: Verrucomicrobiota bacterium; assembly: GCA_018239725.1. Classification (GTDB taxonomy): domain Bacteria; phylum Chlamydiota; class Chlamydiia; order Chlamydiales; family Rhabdochlamydiaceae; genus Acherontichlamydia. Next base: position 5,570 of record JAFEGU010000361.1, read on the forward strand.
CTTCAAGTTGCGGAGAGGATAAGACTTCACGCGCTAGCTTGTTAATCTTCAATTCGAGCTTTAATCGAACATCATCTTGAGGTTGAACCCGATATTCAAGAACAGCGTCTTGAATAGCTGCTAATTTATTTAATACTGACATAATTTGCCCCATTTTATTTTGAAGTTTAATCTTGGAATAAATTATATCATGTAATCGAATTAAATGTAATGTAATATTATTTTTAATCTCGCTTTGTAAAATTAAATTTTTTAATAATACGCTTCAAGGAAGAGAGCCGATTGAAGAAGGGGCTGAAGAACAGCCCCTGGATTAAAATAATTTATTTACGCTTCGCTCGGTTTGGCAATCGCTAAGTTCTCTTTAGCATCTCCTTCTGGAGGGTCTTGCTCAGTAAAGGTTGGTTTCTCCCCATCGGAGGAGACGAGCCAGTGGCCTCCTTTACCTGGGTTAAGAAGGAGCTTCTCCGCCAATGGATCTTCAAGGTATTGCTCGATCACACGGCGCAAGGGCCTTGCTCCCATTTCAGGCTGAAAGCCTTTGGTAACGAGGAACTCTTTGGCTTTGTCGTCAAGAGTGAGGGAGATGTTCTTGCGTGCTAGACGAGCCCTGACTTTTTTGACTTCCAATTCGATCACTTGGAACAGGTGGGCCCTGTCAAGAGGTCTGAAGATAACGATTCCGTCAAGACGGTTGATGAACTCCGGCTTAAATGCTTTTTTGACAGAACTGTCGATCTTTTCCTGCATCCCTTTGTAGTCGAGCATCCCTTCTTGAACGCCGAAGCCGACTTCGCTAGATTTGCGGATGAGATCGGCCCCTAAGTTGGAGGTCATGATGACGATCGTATTGCGGAAGTCGATCTTTCTGCCGAACGAGTCGGTCAGCCTTCCCTCTTCTAAAATCTGAAGAAGGAGGTTCATCACATCGGGGTGCGCCTTTTCGATCTCATCGAAGAGGACGACGCAATACGGGCGCTGGCGGACTTGCTCAGTGAGCTGTCCACCTTCTTCATGGCCGACGTAGCCTGGAGGCGATCCCGTCATCCGGCTAATCGCAAATTTCTCCATGTACTCGGACATGTCGACTTGAATGAGGGCATCTTCGCCGCCAAACATATTGATGGCAAGCTGCTTGGCCAGAAGCGTTTTGCCGACACCTGTAGGTCCCAGGAACAAGAAAGCTCCGATAGGGCGGTTTGGATCCTTAATGTCGGCCCTGCTGCGTCGGATCGCACGGCAGACTGTGCTGACAGCATCGTCTTGGCCGACCAGATTTGTCTTGAGGATCTCTTCCATCTTGAGGACTTTTTCTGTTTCCCCTTCGGTCAAACGGGTAAGAGGGATCCCTGTTTGTTTCGAAATGATATGGGCGACCTCTTCTTCGTCGACGATGACTTGGTGTTCTTCTTTGTTGCTCTCCCATTCAGCACGGATCTGTTGGAGGCGGTCCCTCAACGTCTTTTCATTATCGCGGAGCTTAGCAGCCTTTTCGTACTCTTGCTTAGCGATCGCTTCCTCTTTGGCAACCCTTACCTCTTCAATTTCCGCTTCATACTTGGTGATATCTTGCGGCTGGTGCATCATCGCAATGCGCGCTTTAGCGCCCGCTTCATCAATCAGATCGATGGCTTTATCTGGTAGGAACCTGCCTGTAATGTAACGATCCGAGAGGTAAACAGCAGACTTCACTGCGGCATCGGTGTAGATGCACTTATGGTGTTCTTCATATTTGGCTTTAAGCCCCATCAGGATCGAGTTGGTCTCTTCTAGAGAAGGAGGCGCAACGTTGATCTTTTGGAAGCGTCTTTCCAAAGCGGCGTCTTTTTCAATATGCTTTCTATACTCGTCGATGGTTGTAGCGCCGATGCATTGGATCTCTCCGCGCGATAGCGCCGGTTTTAAGATGTTCGAGGCATCGATCGCCCCTTCGGCGGCTCCCGCTCCGACGATCGTATGGAGCTCGTCGATGAACAGAAGGATATTGCCATTCTTCTTGATCTCATCCATGACCGCTTTGATCCGCTCTTCAAACTGGCCCCGGTATTTGGTCCCTGCGATCATCAGGGTCAGGTCGAGAGAGATCAGTTTTTTCTTAGCGAGGTGGTCGGGGACATCTCCCTTCACGATAGCTTGGGCAAGGCCCTCGACAATAGCAGTCTTTCCAACACCAGCTTCACCAATAAGCACCGGGTTGTTCTTGCGGCGGCGGCATAAGATCAAGATCAGCCGTTCGACCTCTTCTTTCCGCCCAATTACCGGATCGAGCTTGCCTTCGCGGCACAGTTCCGTCAGGTCGTGCCCATACGCTTTTAATGCCGGCATCTTGTCTGCAGTCGCAGATTTGTCTTGCGGCTTTGCAGAGCTGCTTGTCGGTCCAGATCCAGAGACTCCCATTGGAGGAAGCTGCAGATTGAACGTTTCAAGCTCTTTTAAAACTTCTTTGCGGATATCTTTTAAGTTGATGTTGAGATTCTCTAAGACTTGGGCTGCGACCCCGTCCGACTGTCTCAGCAAGGCAAGCAGAAGGTGCTCCGTTCCGACGTAGTTGTGATTGAGGCTAGCAGCTTCTTCGTTGGCGTACTCAAAAACTTTTTTAACTTTTCCCGTTAGGGCAGGGTCTCCGTAGACTTGGATCTCAGGTCCGAAACCGACCAGCCGCTCCACTTCGGCCCGCACAGTCTCATAGTCGAGGTTGAAGTTTCTCAAGACGTTGACAGCGATCCCTTGTCCGAGCTTAAGCAGCCCCAAGAGGACATGCTCAGTTCCTAAGTAGTTGTGGTTCAGGCGTTGGGCTTCTTTCTTTGCTAGTTTGATGACTTGCTTGGCACGATTAGTGAATTTATCAAACATATGACATCCTTCTGGAAGAGGTATCCCTCAACCCGATTCTAAGGACTGCCCCTTTTTTTGGCA
>JAFEGU010000362.1 GCA_018239725.1 Verrucomicrobiota bacterium
AGTTGGGCTTCCAAGTTCTCTTTTTCAGATACATTAAGTAATTTCATACAAACATGTTACACTAGAAAAGAATTTATTGGTACGTTTCAGATGGAACCGCTATATACCGAAACAACCTGATGAATCGGAAGTTTGATAAGACCGGTTCTTCAGGTTGTTTCGGTATAGAACCTAGCAGATATTTAAGGGCAAAAAAAAACCTCCTGCTTTTGACCATTTGTTTATCAGCATAAACACAATGAAGCAGAAGGTTAGATGGTCTGTTTTCTCAAGCTAATGTGTAATGGGCTGTTAATGAAACAAGACCCATAATCTTTGACCTCTCTTAGAGGCCTTGGTACCTTGAGAACCCTTAAGGGAGCATTCATCTTGCTTGAATGAAGTTAAAAACCTCATCCGCAGGGATTTAAGCAAGTACTCAAACCTTAAGAACAAATCATCTTGTCACTTCACTTAAGCTTAATTTTTGGATCCGTTTCAAAGGCCTTTTTCCGCTTAAGGGAAGTTCAGTCGTGAGCCTAAAGGGAGAGTCTCACCACCCTCCAATTTCAATATAGCACTTTTAGATTATTAATTAAACAAACAGAGTCAAAATTAAGCGTTTAAATTAATTAACCTCAGGCTTATATAATTATTTTTTTAATTAATTTCATAATAAAACGGCCAATGAGAGGAAATATCATAAAACATTATTGCTTAATTGCTTAAAAAGCTGAAAAAGCATCTCGTTTTAGCACACGAAGAATATCCATTTTACCTCATTTTTTATCATATACAGAAAACACACCCTAAATTTATTATATCGCATCCTTAATGACATTGTTCGAAAAAGATTTTCAAACAAACGATTAAATAAAAGGGGAGTTTTAATGACTATTTTAAAAATAGGCGCCAACCAACCAATTACATCTGAAATTGTTCAGTACTTTCCTAAAGAAGTCATTGCTGAATTCAGCAAGCACATCAATACGTTGGGCGACATCCGAACATTGTCATTACTAAGCAAGCACTTTTATCTAGTCGTTTTTAATGATAATTTTCCAGCATGGCAGCCCCTTATAAAGTCTCATTTTCCTTCCTCATTTCAAATGGGCCCGCCAGGTCCAATGCCGCTGATCCTCTATAAAAGCTTAAAAATAATCGATAACAATATGAGGATTGGAACCTATCAAGTACGCACTATTTCTGCTCATCAAGACCGTATCCATTGTCTAGAAGTAAAAGATGGGATGCTCTTCTCTGGTTCAGCAGATGGAACAATCAAAATCTGGAACATTGCTAGCGGCCAAGAGCTCTTTTGCTTAGACAGTCACCAAGACGGCATCAATTGCTTAAGAGTAAAAGATGGGATGCTCTACTCTGCCTCAGCGGATGGTACGATCAAAATTTGGGAGATTGCCAGCGGTAAGGAACTTGACAGCTTAGATAGCCATGAAGGGGATGTCAACTGCTTGGTGATAAAAGATGGGATGCTCATTTCTGGTTCAAGAGATCAAACAGTCAAAATCTGGGACCTAACCAGTGGCACAGAGCTTAAGAGTTTGGCTGGTCATCAAGACAGTGTCTTTTGCTTAAAAGTAAAAGATAAGATGCTAATTTCCGCTTCAACCGATCGAACCATTAAAATCTGGGACATTGAAAGCGGTCAAGAGGTCCATAGTTTAATTGGCCATCAAAGCTCTATCAATTGCTTAAAAGTAAAAGATGGAATGCTCTTTTCTTCTTCTATTGATGGAACAATCAAAATCTGGGACATTGCAAGCGGTCAAGAGCTCCACAGCTTGAACAGCCATACGAGTTGGATCAATTGCTTAAAAGTAAAAGATGGGATGCTCATCTCTGCTTCAGCGGATGGAACGATCAAAATCTGGGACATTGAAAGCGGTCAAGAACTCCGCAGCTTGAGCGGCCACCAAGCTCCTATCAATTGCCTAAAAGTAAAAGATGGGATGCTCATCTCTGGCTCTGATGATCAAACGATCAAAATCTGGGACATTGAAAGCGGTCAAGACCTCATCAGTTTAACTGGTCATCAAGAGACTGTCAGGTGCCTGCAGATAAAAGATAGTTTGTTTATTTCCGGCTCAGATGATGGAGAGATCAAAATCTGGGATTTTACTCCTGTTTTGAACAAAAACGACTAAACATCTAAAAAGACTCTGGCGACCAGCTCGGGGACTGTAACATGCAGTAATATAAGAGGCAGGTCCTCAACAGTACGGACCTGCTTTATCTTACGAGGCAGTTTTCAACTGCCTCTTATGTTAAACAAACTTCAGGCTCAACGTCTGATGCGGGCTCTGGGTCTTGCCAACGGCCGTGAGCTTTAATAAGCTCGACCAACCGCTCGTCCGCATTGGCAAAATCGATATTCCTTTCTAAGCAGGTCTTGCCTACATACAAATCAATTTTTCCAGCCTTGGAACCGACATAACCAAAATCGGCATCGGCCATTTCGCCGGGCCCGTTTACAATGCATCCCATAATGGCGATCTTAACGCCTGGAAGATGGGCTGTCCGCTCCCTTATCCGTTTGGTGACGCTCTGCAGATCGAACAGGGTCCGTCCGCAGCCAGGGCATGAGATGTACTCGGTTTTGGATGTGCGCATCCGCGCAGCCTGAAGGATGTTGAAACTGAGCAAGCGGACCTGCTCCAAGTCAAATTCAGCACGGACTGCTACCCCCTCTCCCAACCCATCGGCCAATAAGGCGCCAAGTTCTGTCGATGCATGGATCACCACGTCGTCCCATCCGCAGGAATAGGAAAAATCGAGGATAACTGGAATTTGAAGAGATTGAGTTTTCAACCACTCGAAAAAGCGGCGTCCGCCATGTAATCGAGATCCTTGCGGAGAGAACAAGAGGAACATGGGTTTGAGGTTTGAAAGGGAATTCCAGATCGAAGGTTCATCAGAGTCGACCAAGATAACGTAGGGTGTCTGAGGGCAAGAGGTTCCAGCCGCTAGAGCTGAAAGGGATACTACAGGAATGGTTCCTGCAATCCCCTGGCTGCGTGTTAAGACGCCGATCTGAGCTTTTTCAAGCTTTTTGAGGGCTTGAACAAGGCTTGGCTCCTCAGAAATCTGTTCTAAGAACAGGTAGTCGATCGTGGAAGGGGTCCTTTCGAGTTGGTTCAGTTGGACCTTGCAGCCGATCTTGGTGTAAAAGTTGGGTTGGAGAAGATCCTTTTCTTGCGCGTAAAGGACTACGGATCCATCCCGATGCAGCCGGCTTTCAGGGGCCAGGCAGACTTCCCGCTTTTGAATGGAACTGATATCTCTGTGCTTTTCTTCAAAGAAGGAGACTTTTTTGCCAAGAGACGCATGGGCAAACTGGACCAGCCTCTGGCAGGGATCGATCTCCAGCCATGGGTCTTCTGTTAAAGAAACGCGGATCGTATCGCCGATGCCGTCTAAAAGCAGCGTTCCAATCCCGACAGCAGACTTAACCCTGCCGTCTTCACCTTCTCCTGCTTCCGTGACTCCGAGGTGCAAAGGATAGTCCCAACCAAGCTTGATCATTTCAGCAACGAGAAGGCGGTAGGCTTGGACCATCACAAGCGGGTTGCTCGCTTTCATGGAAAAGATAAAATCATGGTAGTCTAATTTGCGGCAGACTCTAGCGAATTCGAGCGCGGACTCGACCATGCCGAATGGAGTGTCTCCATACCGGTTCATGATCCGATCAGAAAGGGACCCATGGTTGGTCCCGATGCGCATGGCCCTTTTGAGGCGCTTGCATTTTTCAACCAGCGGAGAGAAGGTCTCTTCGATCTTATCGATTTCTTCTGCATAGGTCGCATCGTCATATTCAATGACCCGAAAGGTTGCGCGCTTATCGACAAAATTACCCGGGTTGATCCTCACCTTATCGACGAAGTCGACGACGCGGGAGGCCGCCGGTGGGTAAAAGTGGATATCTGCAACAAGCGGGATCTCGTAACCCTTTTGGAGAAGCCCATTTTTGATCGCTTCGCAGCTATCGGCCTCTTTCATCCCTTGGACAGTCACGCGGGCGATCTCGCAGCCCGAGTCGGCAAGGCGCATGATCTGGTCGATCGTCGCATCGACGTCCCGTGTGCTGGAAGTGGTCATCGATTGGATCCTGACAGGATTATCTCCCCCAACTCCGACCTTGCCCACCTTGACCTCGCGGGTCTTCCATCGTTTCGATTCAAAATAGGATTCGCAGTATTTCATCTTCATCTCCCCTGTCAGTAAAATGCAAAAATTTTAACCCACTTCCCAAATGGAAACAAGTGAGTTTTTTCATCACCCCCCAATGTAAAATATTTTCTTGTATTAAAAGCTGATTGCTGCCTTAGCTCACTGGTTCCTTGCTAATAATTTGGTCAAAGTGCCATATTCAAACGCTTTAACGCATACCTAAAGAGGTATTATGTTGAAAAAATGGATCTACCTCGCTTGTACAGCTGCCCCTTGTCTGACATGTCAAGCAGCCGATAATCCACCCTCCGCATCAGCAGCAAAACCTGCAAACGTGCTGGAGCCTCATAGCCACCTCGGCCAATACCTTAAAATGATCCATGATCATAGCGCGACTTTTGGACCGCTGGGCTCTTGGCAAAAAGGGGAAATCGAGATCATCGTGAACCCGGAACAGATCAAGCGGATCGAAAATCAGACTCGGTTAAGGCTGGTCTCGAAAGGCGTTTCCGAGAAAACTGCAGAGAACTGGAGCGCTGTCGGGATCGTCGCTGAAGATCATTATTGGATGTGGATACGCGATGCAGTGGTCTTTCCTTCTGGTGTTTATGGGACATACGATCGCCTGATGTGGAAAAGCGGTATGGACGGAGCTCCTGGCGTTGCAGTCCTTGCTATTCTTGCAAACAAAAAGATCGTTGTGAATCTGGCCTATAGGCATGCAACCCGCAGCTGGGAAATTGAGCTGCCCAGAGGAAAAAAACAACAGGGTGAAACTTTAGAACAGACTGCCCTTCGAGAACTCAAAGAAGAGACCGGATATCAGCTGACAAAGACCGAGCTTCTCGGAAGCTGTGCACCCAATAGCGGAGTCTTGATGAGCGTTGTCCCGTTATATTGCGGGATTGCATCCCATTCAGGAGAAAACCAGAAAGAGTTCTCAGAAGCCATCTTTCAAAACCCCGCTTTTTCCAAACAAGAGCTTAAAGAAGGTTTTGTAAAAGGCTACATCGAGGTCCCCATCAAAGGGCAAATTGTCCGCGTCAATTGCCGCGACCCTTTTCTGACCTATGCGATCGTCTTAGCCGAAGGCAAAGGGATCATTTAGGGGATGAAACTCCGAACCGCGATGTATAGGCAGCCTCGCATTTTGCAGCGAGGATGAAGTCGCTCTCTGAAAGGCCGTTGATCTTGTGGGTCCAAGTCGTCACAACTACCTCTCCCCATGCCAATTGGATGTTGGGATGATGACCCTCCTCTTCAGCAATCTTCGCAACATCGTTTGTAAAGTCCCATGCTTCTTTAAAGTTTTTAAATCGGTACTTCTTTTCCAGATGATGCTCATCGACAACCTTCCACCCTTGGGCTAATTCCTGTGCGTAGGGTTGCAGCGTTTCAGCTTTAAGTGGAAGTGTACCAACAGCGCACGGACTGCATTTTTTCTTCACAAGCGGATGCATGTTTTACCTCACTCAAAAATCCAAAATATTGAACAATCGCTTCGCAAAGTCAATAGATTTTCTGGTTGAGGTAGATGCTCCCCTCTCCCCAAGGAAAAGAGCCTGTAAACTCTTTGATTTCCTTAAAGGCCTTTGAATAATCGCTTAAAGGAAAGCTGACGGTGATGATCTTGGTGGAATCGGGCAATCGGGCAAAAGATTCAGCAAGCTTCTCGATGATAGGATCGGGAAGGCAAGTGCCGAACAAGTAGATGACAGTTGCTTTGGATAGATCGGCGCTTAGCATATCTGTGCAGATGAATTTAGGAGCGTGGCTAGAGTCTGCTGCAACAATCTTCTTTGCATTGGCCACAAATTCAGGATTCCATTCAATCCCCGTTGTTCGGCAGCCGAAATAATCGTTTAAAAAGAAGGTCCCGCGTCCTCTGCCGCAGCCAAGATCGATGAAATGGTCTTGCGATGTTATTTCGCATTGCTGAGCAATAGAATAGAGTGTCGTCAGCGGGGTTTCCCCATAGGTATCGACCTCTTGTATGCCCATGCTGCGCAAAAACCTTTTGTTCATCCGATAAGGGTTCTTGAAACGGTAGATTTTTTTTAACGCACTGTCCCTGGATTGAAACTTATCATTGCGGTAGAAGCAAAGGCGCACCTGCCTTTCTTCCTGAAAAAAATACCACCAAACTTTCCATGCAATAATACATAAACAAAATTGGCGCCAAATGAATTTCATAGAGAGTTGGTGTTGATAAATTGCTGGTGGATGATCTTAAACTCGTCATAAATATCGTTGAAAGATTCAAAGATCGGGTCTTGTTTCTCAGTGCCAAACGGAACATGGTTTGCCAAAGCCTGGGTCATTTTTGTCAAACTTACCAAAGCAGAACGCTCTAATTCTGAAGTTCCTTGAGCAATTAAGTAAGGATTCAGGATACGCAAAAAGAAAAGCTGCCCGGTGAAAACCTCCAGACGCTCATCAGAATGGGGCAGGTTAAAATGTTTGGCAATTTGCGCCCGGTACATAGCCAAAAGGCTTTGGCACCCTGTTGACAGTTTCATTTGATAGATCTGTGTGAGCATCTCTCTAAAATAGTTCTTGCAGAAGGCGATATTTTCCTGGATGCGCACATCAGTATTGATGCTTGCAGCTGAGCCGCCTGAGGCAGCCAGATATTTTTGGAGCAGCTTTACGCTTAAACAAAAATTAAGTAGGTCCCCTCTATCCAACGGTCGTTTGACCGACCGTCCAAGAAAACGGAGCTCAATATCGAGCAGTTGGAGTCCATATTCTTTGCAAAGAGATGTGGAAAGATTGGTGCCGCGAAATAGGGTTTCCAAATCCTGTTTTTGCAATTCTTTTCTGGCAAATAATGAAAGGGAATAGATAACCGATAAAGGCGGAGTATCCCAATTTTTATACAATCCGATCACGTTCGGGCTAAATTCATCGCAGTCCTCATAAGCGAGGACATAATCGGAAATAAACCCAAGAGCCTGAGGATAAAGGAGCAGGCAGGCCATCAGCTCATAATAACGGGACTTCTTCTTAGTTTCCTCTAATGCGCTCCTTAATTCGAACAAAGTCGACGCAAGAAGCTCTGGACCTTGAGCCAGAGCCAAACATTGGGCAACTTCCTTAGCAGCTTCCTGGGCATCGAACTTCTTCTTGTCTGTTATTTTCATGAGAGTTGAGCAACGTTGCCTAAGTTCAACAGGATCGAGCACTACGCCTTTTGTAAGCAAAGGGTTCAGAACACTGTAGCTCCCATAAATCAAGCTCAAAGCTGGAAGGGGTGAAGAAGAAGAAGAAGATCTTGATGGGATCGGATGGCTGTGGGGCGATTCACTCCCCCCTTGCGTAGAAACTGGGTCTTTTGGTGATTGGGAACCGGAAGACATAGAGGCGCTGTCCATACTTCCATCCTTTTCAGAAGAGCTCGTATGCGAAGATGAAACAGAAGGTACGGCTGTTAGAGAAAATGAAGGCGATTCCCCTTCTAATGGGCACGGACGCATTGAGTTTAAAAGAAAATGCGTCCCATCTTGAGTCCGATCAGTGCGTGGGGTAAAGCGAGGTGAAAAGATAGAGGGCCTTGAGTCGGAAACAACCTTTTCACCCAACTTGAGGGAAGGACGGATAGGCGTTATGCTTGAAGAAGAGTCTTCCGTGGTGCGGGCACGGCGGAGTGGAGCCATTGGAGAAGACGTACCAGGCCTTTGGAAAGAAACTCCTGGGGCGCTAATTGAGCGCTCCGAATCCAATTTCGAGGTAGAATCCGATTGATGGTTGCGGCGTGAAAACAGAATACCTTCTGGAGGCCTAGGAAGCTCGTCGAGCTTCAACCGAAGCTCTTGCATCAAGGCAGATTCTCTTTGCAACACCAAAGGATCCGGAAAGGGGGGTGGAGTCAAAGATGGGTCCGATGGAACGATGATATCGTCTTGATGATGTTTGGAGGAGGCTGGTGTCGGCGGCCTATGCGCTAGCTCAGGCGGATCCATTGGTTGATTTTGTTGAATATCATCTGTTGATTTACCAAGTCTGATGTGTGCTGCCATAAAATTTGTCTATTCTCACTGAAGGTCATTTAATAGGAAAGGATAGGAATCTGTCAGGGTGGGATCGCCAAAAAATTGAATAGGACCCGGAAATCGGTAGGTATCGTCAGTTTGCCACTGCTTTCTTTTCTCGGAAAACAGGCGGAATGATTGCCCTTTTAAATCGACAAGCGCCTTTTTGATGACCGGTTTAAGCTGGCCTTTGCGCATCTCAAAGTTCATCAATGCGGTCAAAGGAACTCCTCCGATTCGCCAATCTGCGACTGACCGGTCAAGGTCCTTGACGAAGCACATATAACCAGAATGCCCCGAATCAATAAGCAGCGCTGCAGTGAAGCCTAAGGTGTAGCAGTAATTGCAATCAAAGTTCGAAGGAAATCCCGATCTTCCCTCATATCCTAAAAAATGCTGCACGGCGTTGAATTTGCCTTTGTAGCTCCCCTCTTTACGGCGGGATGCAAGTTCGGTTGAGACCATTTCCATCAAAAGCCTTTCCGTCTCAATGAAGGAAACTTGGACGTTGCCATGGGGATCGCGGCTCAAAAGCAGCTGCTTTTGAATCATTTCGGGAAGTGCGCTAAAGCACTGCTGGGAAGAGGGCGTTAAATTTTTCAATACCGTCGGAATGTCAGCGTTTTCCTGCTTGGCCAAAATTCCATTAAGCTCTTGGATCAAAATCCCCACTTCAGGAATAAATTCGATGAGTCCTTCAGGGACCAAGATGACGCCGAAATGTTTGTTAAGAGCAGACCTTGAACAGATCAGATCGGCGATCTCCCCCGTGATTTGCTTGAGTGTTTTCTTCAAAGCGAAGACCTCTTCGCCAATGATCGCATATGTCGGATGGGTGGCAAGAGCGCATTCTAAAGCAATATGAGAGGCAGAGCGCCCCATTAACCGGATGAAGTGGTAATACTTCTTTGCCGACAAGGCATCGCGGGCAATATTGCCGATCACTTCGGAATAGACTTTGCAAGCGGTATCGAAACCAAAAGAGACTGCGACATGCTCGTTCCTTAAATCTCCGTCGATGGTCTTGGGAACGCCTATCACCTTTGTCTTGCACCCTTTCGAAGCAAAAAATTCAGCAAGGACAGCGGCGTTCGTATTGGAATCATCTCCTCCAATGATCACGAGTCCGTCAAGTTCCAGTTTTTGCATAACATCCAACGAGGATGCCAGTTGCTCAGGCGTTTCGATCTTCGTCCGTCCCGATCCGATCAGATCAAACCCGCCCTGGTTCCGATACGACTTGATCCCATCAATCTCAAGTTCTCGATAGGAGCCGCTGACAATTCCTCCAGGGCCTCCGAGAAATCCGAACAAACGGCTCTGAGGATGCAGCCTTTTGAGCGCATCGAAAAGACCTGTGATCACGTTGTGTCCGCCTGCTGCCTGTCCGCCTGAAAGGACGACTCCAACGCACAACACTTGGCTTAGCTTTTGCTTTCCAAGCTTTGCTGTTAATAAAGGATGGCCAAATGTATTGGGAAAATGGCTTTTGATCTTCTCATCTTCCTGAGAAGAAGGATCCTTTTCGGAAGGAGTTAAATGAACGGTAGAAACATCCAATAATATGTGAGGTAACTGAGGTTGGTAAAGCTCTCGAACTTTCTGCAGAGGAGATCGTGTTAGGTCCATTGGAAAAGCTCCATGTTGTAACATTCAAAAACTGGCATTCAGGCAAAACAATAAGAAAAATTTTACCTTAACAGAAGCGTCCTGTTCGCGATAGAAGCACAGGAATTAGTGAAACAAGGATAACGTTTTTAACTCGACTTTGCAACTTTTTAGGAACGAGGGCCTTGTGTTATTTGCCCCCTGAGAAAGAAGGGGTTGAGAATAGGTCAATTTTTGGAAAAAATTTTGAATATTTTAACCGATGTTTGGTAAAATGCTTGCAAAACTTAATTTCAATGGAGGCATCGATGGCGTTTCATGTAGAACTTAGTTCACCTAAGAATATTGAAAATGCTGAATTTCCTTTAGAAAAGGTTGACTCTTCCACTCCTATTTTGCAAGGCTTAGCCTCCCTCAAACTAGATAGTTTAGATGGACCTGAAGCGAAGCAGAAGCCAGCAGAACTGTTGAATTTAGGCAATGGAGGTACTGACTACAGAGACCTTAACGAATTTGTCGAAAGCAAGCTCGATGAACTTCAAAGAATGCCGATGGACTACTATGCTGAAAGAGACCGGCACATTGATGTGACCCCCTTTGCGTTCAATCAGGTGTGCGTTAATGGAAGTAACCGCGGAATGAATGGGAGTTGGATTTCATTCCCCAATAACGACCCCTTGGTAACCAAGCTTCATCTTCCGGGCAAATACATTGCTACCTCTGCTCCTGTGCCAGAAAGCTTCCCCTTCTTTATGCAGATGCTTGAGCAATATGCAGTCCCTCTCGTCATTAGTTTGACCAACTTTACAGAAAATTATTCGATCAAAGCAGACCCTTACCTCCCCTACGAAGAAAATGAGAACATTGTCTATGGAGGAGGGATCTATGAAGTTACCTGCACAAAAGTCCACTCTCCCATCCAGCTTTCCGATACTTGGTTGCTCGAGCGCCGCGACTTCAAACTGATCCTTAGAAACTCATCTACGGCCCACTGTTTTTCGCAATGGCACCTTCCTGATTGGAAAGACTATTCTGCTGGAGCTGTCGATGCAGTAGCCAATCTGGTCAAATATGCTTATGCTTATCGAAAGGAAAACTCAATTTTAGCCCCGATCGTTGTCCATTGCAGCGGAGGGATCGGCCGGGCTGGGACATTTATTAACTGCAGCGAATGCTATGAGCGATGGAACGAAAAGAGTCCTGTCCGGATCTTTGACATCGCAGCCCAGTCCCGCTTGCAGCGTCCTGGATTGGGAGGCAACAAAGCGCAATATGAAATGGTCTACTCTGTCTTTGATAAGCTGACCTCATCATAGATGAGGCCTTAAACAAGTACAGCTTCGCTTAGCATTCTGGAAGGTTGACCGGCACAAATAGGGCTAGCCCGCCTTCCGAAGTCTCTTTGTACTTGGATTGCATATCCTCGCCTGTTTGGCGCATTGCGGCAATCACCTGGTCCAATGAAACGCAATGCTCTCCATCCCCGTGGAATGCAAGACGGGAGGCATTGATGGCCTTGATAGCGCCCATTGTGTTTCTTTCGATGCAAGGAATTTGGACAAGGCCGCCGACGGGATCGCAGGTAAGACCTAAATTGTGCTCCATTCCAATTTCAGCTGCATTTTCAATTTGCCCATTCGTACCGCCGAGGGTTGCCGTCAAGCCGCCTGCCGCCATCGAAGTGGCGACACCCACTTCCCCTTGGCAACCCATTTCTGCAGCTGATAGAGAAGCGCCTTCTTTGTAAAGGATCCCAATCGCGGCCGCAGTCAAGAAGAAAGTGATAATCCCTTCTTCTGTTGGGTTGGGTGTGAATTTTTCGTAATAATGCAAGACTGCAGGGATCACGCCGGCAGCTCCATTAGTGGGAGCTGTCACGACCCTGCCGCCTGCTGCGTTCTCTTCATTAACAGCCAAAGCGAATAGGCTGACCCAGTCAAGAAGTTCAGAGGGATCGGAAAGATCTGGGCCATTCTTAGTTAATTCCCGGTACATTTGAGCAGCGCGGCGTTTGACGTTCAATCCGCCGGGCAATATCCCTTCCTGTTGAATTCCCCGTTTGACACATTCGCGCATCACATCCCAAATTTTCAAAATTCCCGTGCGGATCTGCTCTTCGGTACGCCAGGTTTTTTCATTGGCAAATACAATCTCGGCGATGGTCTTGTTTTCAGAACGGCAGTGCTCGAGAAGCTCTTCGCAGGTTTGAAATGGATAAGGGACAGGATCTTCAAAAGATGTCGTGAAAGTGGGCTCTAAAACTTGGTCTTGAGGAACGACAAACCCCCCGCCGACTGAATAGTAGATGTCGCTAATGAGGACATTGCCCCTGGCGTCAAAGGCCTTAAATCGGATCGCGTTCGAGTGGTAAGTGAACCTCTTTCCCTTGTGATAGACCAGTTGCGTGTCCACATCAAAAGCAAGGGTGGCCTTCTGTAAAAAATGGAGAGTTTTTTCCGCATGGATCCTATCGATATAACTGCTCACTGCATTAGGGTCGACCCCATCCGGCGTATAGCCTTCAAGTCCCAATAAAATGGCCACATCGGTTGCATGTCCTTTCCCTGTCATCGCTAAGGAACCGAACAGCTCTACAGTCAGGGATGAGAGATGAGGCAAATGCCCTTTTGCAACCAAGTCTTGTGCAAATAAGGATGCTGCCCGCATCGGTCCTACTGTATGAGAGCTGGATGGGCCGATCCCGATCGAAAACAATTGAAAGACACTGACAGGAACATATCTTCTTTTTGTGGCTTCTAAGACTGACATAACAATCCTTATATGCGTTAAATAAACTCATGGTTCTGGCCCATTTTTTTAACGATTTCTGAAAATGAAATCAATAAAATTCGATTTTGTCGGCTGTGTTGAAAAATTCTATAGAGAATCGTTGAGGAAAATCCCCTAAAATAAAGAAACTCCTTTGTCGTCCTAGCAAGACAAACGAAGGAGTTCTAGATGCGTGCACGCAACTG
>JAFEGU010000363.1 GCA_018239725.1 Verrucomicrobiota bacterium
CAAGTGCTCTACCACTGAGCTATCTGGGCATTCCACTTAAAGTAAAACACCTACTAGAAGTCGAAAGCTACAAAGCTTAGTCTCTAAGGCAAATAAATTCAATACCTAATTGTAAATTCTCTCAACCCGTAAGGCGCTTGCACCCGTGTTTCCCAGGAGATTACCCTGATGAAAACGAATGAAAATTATCTTTGACGGTAAATAATGCGGGCTTTAGTCAGGTCGTAGGGCGACATCTCGACAGTGACAATATCCCCGACCAGGACCCGGATATTCCTCATCCGCATTTTTCCACAGAGGTGGGCCAATACATGCATCCCGTTTTCGAGGACAACCCGAAATGTCATATTAGGAAGCAATTCTTCTACTGTTCCATCAACTTTAATTGTGTCTTCTTTCGGCATAATCTTTGAGTTTTAAATTTGACGTAAGTTATCAAACTGCATTTCCTAGTAAATGTCAACATCTTAACCTCAGAAAACATCCATAGGGTGATTCAAAAATAGGAAATTGGCTTGGCTGCCGAATCATTTTTTTTAGCCGAACGGCTATTTGGACTTGAACTTGTTTGCGCGGAACACAGTCCACGAACTCTTTGGGAGGCTACACACAGAGGAATTCAAAATTGGAATATGGCAAAGCTGGCGGACTGATACCCGGCTGGCAGGACCAAATCTCTATTTTTATGATTTTGGCACTATCCAACTGCTAATAAGACCTGTTATTTCTAATAGATTATATTGAGATCGTCGCATAATCCATCGATTTGCCTTCATTTTCTTGATCGGTGAATGATGCAACGGTCTCATAACATGTAGGCGCCAAGCGCTACTCTCTCCAAATCGTCCATTGACGGATCCCATTAAATCCCGTAGGAAACCCAATCCATTTTTTGGCGTTTTCAGGAGAAATCCCAAATGAAACTTTCCCCTCAAAAGGGTATTGACAGAGGGTATATTCTCCGCTAATTTCCTTCTTACTTTTGTTATAGGCCGTAAGTTGAATCTCTACTTTGGAAAACCCTTCATAAGCCTCCAAAAATATCTTCCCCTCTTTTTTCTCAACCTTGAGAGGGACTCCTCTTACATCGCTTACATCGTGATAAAGAAAGAACCACTGCTTCTTAGAATCTATCGGAATGCTCATACCCTCTGGCCCCAAAATTCGGGTGTTTAAATTGTTTTTGATCGACAAGATATGCCTCCATGACCAGTTAAAGAACGTTGAGTCGCCTCACGGTCTAAAAAATACACTTTGTCGATTTCTTGATCGCCATAGGATAACATATCATGAAATAACGTCTCATACTTTTTATTCACAGTTCCCATAGCTACGACAATTTTGTCTCCATCAGGAGTAGCAGCAGTAACCATATTAAAAAAATTCATGCATGGGATAGGCCGATCGTTTGGAGGTTGATACTCAAAGCTTCCAGGGAAACGCACTACATTAAACCCTTGCGCTATCAAATCCTCCGCAGTCTTATCTTCGAACCTTTTTTTACCCTCAGCCCTTCGATCTCTTCCTTCTTCAGCAAGCTCTATGCTAGGCCCTTTTTCTAAACCTCTTAACCCTTCAAAAACCTGACTTTCTTCAGGCAAATTAGGAAAGTTTGTTCTAATCCACTCTTCTTGATCGGAATTGAATAGTTCTTTTGCCATCACAGCATCATTTACAATCACTGTGTTCCCTCCTACTATGGCTAAATTCATATCCAAATGGAAATCGCCCGGCTGCTCCACAAAGAAGATATTCTCTTGCATGATCCCATAATCTAAAGCAAATGCCTTTTTCACTTCTGATTCTGACATCTTTCTTCCTAACTCTTTTTCCATAAGAAGCTTAGAAAACTCGTAAGAATCTTTGCCTATAATAATAAATGGAGTTCCATCTTCTCGAGCGCCAATGAGTGTATTGCCGCCCTCGCTATAAGTGAGGTTCATCACTGGAGTTGCACCTAAACCTAATGCTAATTTCACGGATTTATTTGCCAAATTATCGGTCCAAGGAAGCCCAATTGTGGCCATGTTAGAAATGGGAGTGTAAGGATTGACCTCTCCCGTTGATAAACGAGACTCTTCCGACCAGTCAAAATCTCTTTCTATACGCGTTCTTTGTGTGAAGTTGGATAAATAGACACTTCCCACTTGAGGATATTTACCATGATTCATGAGAGGAATTCGAACTTCATTGGAACTAAAATCAACAAAATCCTGTGGATATGATGCATTGACTTTATCTTGTAAAAGGAGTGTATCCTGCTTTCCGTCTAAGTGTTCAGTATTCAGATCAGTAATACACACAATATTATGCGCAGCACCTATTTGTTGCATCTCTCGTTCAAAGGGAATTGCATCAGGATTATTTTGCAACGACCCTACATACCAAGCCGTGGTTGTTTGAAAAAACTTTTTATTAACTGCTTGATCTGGTTCAAAGATTGTCTTGTCGTAAATGGTGTTTAAATTTTTCAATCTAAAAGAGCGCTCTTTCTCCATCTTCATGATCGCTTCTTCAACATCTTGATCGCTGACCACTAATCTTTGTTGTCCGCTTTCTAGCTTTGAAACAATGCATGCATCAAGCCTTGGTGGATTTCCTGAGTAAGTTCCTGTTTTTAGTTCATATGCTGAAAATAAATGAGGATCATTTAATTGTTCTAATATCATGCCATCTTCTTTAGAGAGTCTATTCTTGATATCCAATTCAAGGGACTCCATAGAGCAAGGTGCAATCCCAACTCCTCCTTGACAAGCATCCATAATAAATGCTCTCATATCTTCTCTTAACTTCTCTTTCGGCATCCCTCTCCATTCCTGGATTTTACCTCGGATGAGATCAAATTTATGGATGTTATTTTGCTCTAGTGTATTTGAAACTCTATTTAGTGATTTTTCTGCAATCTGACGACTACCCGTCCCAGTAACAGCCTTAAATATTTTCTGAATACTGCGGCCTGTCGGTTTATGAATTAGATACAAACCTAAAGCCCTTTGAGCCAATTCCAAAGTTTCTGAGTCTAATGATCTGATATCCCCTAGTTGTTTTCCTACAAATCTAATATGGCTTTTTACTTTTTCTTTAATCTTTGGATCTTCTGACCCTGCATTTTCTTCTATAAAGAACAAATCCTCTTTTAATTGTGCTGTACTCAAATTAAAAGAACCTGTTAATACCGACATAACGCTCCAATTAATTTATTAATTACAATATTTAACTAAACGTTATTATAGTTTTAACATATTAATTTTTTATAAAATTAGTATTAATTTTTAACTAATCTAAACAACATAGCCGATTAAACAACTGGAATTAACCTCATATTTGAATAAACGCACATCCAACTAATAAAGAGAATCAAATAACAAAGATAGAGGGCTACATATGAGATGCAAAAAAAAAAAATAATATGAAGGCAAAAGACAATGAAATACTTTCCCAACAAATCCAGCAATTAAACACAAATCGTTTAAAATCAATTTTTTAAAGAAAATTATAAACAATCAAACAAAAGCAAACCTAACACGCTAACTATTAATCTGTTAAGCATCCCACAAGAATATAATTTAATTTCAATCTTTTTACTGAACGGTCTTTGGTTAAACTTTAATAAATTCCCCCCTTAGAAAAGGCTGGAGGAGGTACTTTTTGGACGAAGGCTACTTCTCAACGCTAAAAATCGATATGGTAAAGCCACAGCTGTCTATACGTTCTAAAATTGTCGTGTACAAAGGCTAAACTCGTTAATCCTTAGAGACCTGTTTTTCGACTTCTTCAAAATTATACTGCGACCGCATAGGTTTTGTGAATTTCGACTCGGCGAGACAAAGTAAAATCGAGCCTGCGAATACACGAGAAGGTACGGTGTACCTTCGCAGTGAGGAGCAGGTGAAGCAGCCTTGGCTGCGAACTGGTTAGAGACAGACGAATCACTCCCCCAAGTGGGCAGGGTGAGGATGAGGATCGATTTGACAATCTCTAGCCAAGTCGAAATTCACAAAACCTAAGCGGTCGCAGTATAAATGGACCCTTTTTCCCTTGATGATTTTAGCTCAAAGAGATCTATTGACTCAGGATGGATATGATCGTTATGATAGGCTCCTTAAACTTTGAAGGGACCCATTATCAATGGAAAGCAAGATCTCTTTTGAATCCTGTCTAGCAAAGCAAAAGCAGCTCAAGCTGCTTTTTGAACAGCTTTCGACATCTGAACAAAAGTATCAAAAGATCATCGAGCTTGGCCAATCCCTCCCCTTTTTCTCCGATGCGTACAAACTCCCTGAAAATCTCGTTAAAGGATGCCAAAGCCAAATGCATCTTCATGCCCAGCTTTCTTCAGAGGGTAAAATTATTTTCACAGCTCATAGCGATGCGTTGATCTCCCGCGGGCTTGCAGCCTTGCTTATCGCCATCTACAGCGATGAGTTCCCTGAAGTGGTCCTCACCTGCCCGCCATCCTGCCTGGAAGCAATCGGGATACAGTCCAGCCTCTCCCCTAGCCGATCGAATGGTCTTGCAAGCCTCCACCTCAGGATGAAGCAAGAAGCATTAAAACTTTTACAATCTAAGATGTAACTCCCAAAACTCGACGAAAAATTTTATTCGGATGAGTTCTTAATTAAAAATCGCACATATCAATTATTTGCTACCGAAATTCAATGCTCAACTTTTTTTTAATGACGGACATTTAGTTCTGAATATGGCATAATGTGGGGCAAAAAAATATCCAAGAGGTTTTTTATGGCAACAGCTGCTGGAACAATCCAAGGAACCCCACAAGTCGCAACTAATGCGGCTCCAACTGCTTCTCAACCGGAGTCCACCAACTACCTTCAACGCTGCGTCCTAGATCTTAACCCAGATGTTGCTGCGACCCACGATTCAAACGCCTTTCTTTGGGACATCGCTTCAAAAGCAACCTTAGTTGTCTTTACTATCTTGGCTACAGGAACATTTGTCGCAGTGGGATTGTTTGCCCCCATTTACCTGCCGGTTGTCAGCATCGGCTCGATCTTATTGATGAACCCTGCCTTCCAACTCCATCAGAAACTCTCCCTCTATTCCGCTCAAACACAACGGCGTGCCGAGCAATTAAGAGACATCGCCCAAGAGCATAGCGCTCTTCCTGACGACGCCCGCATGACCGGAATGAAGCTGGCCTTAATGCGCATCCAGTGGAACAGGATTCCTGGAGTGCAGCAAGTCGAAGACTTGAACCAGTTCAAACCTTTGATCGCCCGCTATGAGTACTGGAGAAAGCAGCAAGAGAGCTACGAAAGTGAAATGAACACACACTCCCAAGAGGCTTCCCAGCTCCTCAACCCAAGCTCTACCCAAACTCCAGCAGCAACGACCGATGGACCTTCTTTGCAAGATCGGGTGAACGTCCTCCGCATGGAAGCTCTCCAAGCCCAAGAAAACGCCCTTATCTGCAAGGCCAATGCTGCATTTGTCCAAGCGGTCATCCAAAGACCTGAATTTGCAGGAAGCTTTGGGGATCTTGCCGAGTTCAATGAAAGCACCCTTCAAGAGCGCGCTCTAGCGCAACGGTTTGGAGATCCAGCTGCCGATCACTTCATCCAATTCAGGAACCGCGATATCCAGCCGATTACATTGACTGAGATCCGCGACAATACGGCCATGCCTACCCATATGCTGGCCCAGCGCTTTGTCCAAGCGATCGCTGCAGCTGCTGCTTAAAAAATTAGAACTAACGACCATATTTTCGGTCTAGTTTTACTGTAAAAAGGGGATAATTTTCTATAGCAACAACAACTGCTCTACCTTCAACTGGTCAAACTGCTGCTATGATCCCAGTTGGAACGGCAGCATCACAGCCCCTGCCAGCCACCTTTATGCAACGCTGCGTTCAAGAGCTAAATCCTGAAGTTGCTGCAGAACTTGAGTGGAATGCTAAACTTTCAAATATAGCTGCAATAACCAATTTAGTCGCGCTTGGCGTTTTCTGTGTGGCTGAAATATTAGGGGTAAGCCTTATTTCCATTGTTAATCCGCTTATTGCCATCTGCGCTGTTCCATTTGTCGGTATAGCTACTCATTTCGTAGGTGATGCTGCAGCTAAGAACTATTCGATGTATTCCGTAAGTTCAGCTAAAAGCCAACAGAAAGCAGAAAAATTAAGAGCGATTGCCCAAGAATATCAGAGCTTGCCAGAAGATGCGGCAATGACTGGCATCAAGCTTGCTACGATGCGTATCCAATGGAACACAATTCCAGGCGTCCAGCAACCTGCAGACTTGAACCAGTTCAGGCCATTAATTGCACGATATGACTACTGGACAAAGCAGCAAGAGCACTTTGATCGCGAGGCTAATACTCTTACGAGAAGAGCATCAGATCTTGTGAATGGGACAGCTAACACGATAACAGAAACAATAACCACTCCATCCCAAAGAGCAAATATTGCAGCCTTTCACCGCCTTCGTTCTATTGGAATACAAGAAAATGCCCTTGCTTCAAAAGCTTATGCCGCTTTAGTGCATGCCATCATCCTCCGTCCTGAATATACTGGAGATGGTTTTAAAGGCATTGCAAAAGTCAAGTTTTCGCATGGTTCTGAAATAGAAGTTATGGAACGCCTGTTAGCGCAGCAATTCAACGACCCAGGCGCTAATCACTTTATTGAATTCCACAATCAGAACATCCAGCCGCTTACCTTTGCAGAAATACGAGATAACCCTATCCACGTCATTGCCCAGCGCTTTGTCCAAGCAATCGCTGCAGCTGCTGCTTAAAAGAGGCAGTTGCAAAACTCCCTTTCTAAAGAAAGCACGTAATGGCGTCTTGAGAACCGCCCGTCACCAAAATGGTGCCGTCCGCGTTCAAATAGACGTCATATTCGCACCTGACCCCAAATTCTCCAGGCAGATAGATCCCTGGCTCAATAGAAAAGCAGGTCTTTGGGATCAACGGACGCAAGTCATTGGTCTCTAAGCTATCGATATGGGCTCCAGGGCCATGGTCCTTCGTATAGATGTTATGACCTGTCCGATGCGTGAAATACTGTCCGTAGCCGGCCTTTTCAATGACATTGCGGCAAACCTGATCGACTTCAAATCCTCGAATCGTCTCTTTGTTCTTCCACCGTTTTTCAACAAACTCTGTGGCCTGACGCTGGGCATCACGCACGATCGAAAAAATCTCTTGATGGCGCGCCGTTGGCACAGGACCTGCAAAACCCACCCGCGTGATATCTCCGTAGATCGAGCCTGGAGCCTTCTTCTTGCACCAGAGATCGATGAGGACAAAGTCCCCTTTTTTGATCTCGGAAGAGCCTGTTTTAAGAGGCTCGAAATGGGGATCGGCGCTATGGGCATTGACAGCGCAGATCGGGAGCCCTTCTGTGATATAGCCATTCTTTTCAAATTCTGAGGCGATGAAGGAGCGGACAGCATACTCATCGATCGTCCTTCCCCCTTTCAAATGGACTGCGATCATCTCCCAGGCTTTTGCAACAGTGATATCGAGAAATTCCGCAGCTTCCAGATGGGACTTGAGCTGCTCATCGCATAAGACGCATGTGTAATACTGCAAAAAGCTGCCCGAGGAGACAACATCAACATTGCAGCTACGGACAAGATCAACCATCCCTCCATCGACTTTCGAGAGGTAGGGGATCGCATTGTTCGGGGAATATTCCATTGCGACCGTTTTAGATCCTTTCAATATCTCCTTCAAAGAGGACTGTAATTCCTGCCATTTCAAATAGACGAGTTTTTTTCCAGGAAGATGGTCGAGGACATGGGGCTCGATTGCATGCAAGAGCTTGACCGGCTCCCCTTTTGCAGGAACCCAATAGAAAAAACGGCGTGTGATCAAATGGTTGGGATCGATCTGCAAAAAATCGCGGGCAAGAGAATTCTGCCCAAGAAAGTCAAAGAGGAGCCATCCGTCAATTTTTTCATGAGCTAAATGCTGCTGCACATCTGTGATCCGTTGCTCCCATTGCATAATGCACCTCTAGTGGTATAAGCACTGGATTAAAGCAGAAGCGGCGACGACGCGCAAGATCTGAAACGGTTCTTTGAGGATTTCCATGAGAAAAGGGATCGATTGGGCATCGCCGACATGGGCAAGGGCTTCGAGGATGTGGACCTTCATCTCCCGATCGACATGGGGATACGCATCTTGCAGCACTTTGACAGCTGCAGGATCGTTTCCGACCATCGCCAAAATGAGGGCTGCTTGAACGCGGATCTTCTCATCCGCGTCGTTGAGCAGTCCGCGCACTGCTGTTAGATCATCTTCATCCCCTTCTTGCAAAAGGGTTGCTGCTGCAGCGCCTGTCACGCCCCAAGTTTGGTTCTGCAAGAACCCTTTTACCGCATCTTGCGCCTTTGGAAACCGGACTATGCTGAGCACCGAGAGGATCTCCAAGCGTGTCATCTGGTCCACGACCATCGGATAGTGGGGGATCTGCTCGATATGAGATACGCGGCTGGGAGCCAATGAGCGGAAGAGCGGGTTGAAAGAAGAGTCCCACATCCATAGGACCTTGTCTTCCGCAAAAAATGTGTCGTAGAGGACTTGGCAGCACTGCTTGACCTGCGCTCTTTGCCCAATAAGCCCGAGAGCCAAGTTGACGCGGGCATAAGGGTCTTTTAAGCTTTTGATCTTCTTAGCAGCCAATTTTTGCCCGTACTTGCCGCTGACGCTAAGCGCTGCAGATGCTTGCCTTACATAATCGATGTTCTCATGCTCAAGCCACTGTTCGATTTTCTTTTCGCCGACCTTAGGATCGGCAAGCAAAGCGCACCAGGCTGCTGTGATTGCGACCGCAGGGGAAGAATCCTCTAAATTTCCTGCGATCAGATCGATTGCAGGCACGTTGCCGACCTGTTTGATGCGCATTAGCCCGAAGACATTCAAGGCTGAGAGGCGCACATCGGGAGATGCATCCCTGAGAAGCGGCGCGATCAGGTCCAAATGCTCTTCCTGGTTAAGATGGCAGACTACCTCGCAGGCCAACTGCCTTAGGCCTGCCCGATCGCTGCGGCTCAATCGGACAAGCTCCTGACGGTCGATCGAGTCATACATGCTGACCAAAGAGACAATGGCCGCCGCTTTTTCCTCCGCCAATGTTTTCGGATTTCCGACGATCTCTTTAAGATCAGGCCTGAGCTCATCGATCCGCAAATGGCCGATTGCCTGGATCACATCGAGCCGGACATACCACACTTTCTCCTCTTTTAAGAGCCTTGCGATCTCATCGCGCAGCGGAGCATCTCCATAAGAGGCGGAAAGTTTGACGGCGATCGATCGGAGCATCGCGTTCGAGCTGCGCAACTGGGCCACAAGAAGAGGAACAGCTTTAGCATCGTGGGTAAAGGCAGCCCCCAACAGAGAAGTGAGGCGGATCGATAATTGGGTCGAAGCATCCCCTTTGTTCAGGACTCCCCATGCAAGGATCTCCAACAAATGGCGGTCTGGCTGAGGATCTTGGAACATTTTGACATTTTTGTCCCACTGCTGCCATGCCTCGATCTCATTGCCGTTCTCGCACAGGGCGCGGATGTAGGAAGTCTGCAGAGATTTTGATTCAGGGAACAGCTCGAGCGCCTGCTTTGCCTCTAACAGAGCGGAAATCTTATCGCGAATAAGAAGATGCCCATACACCCTCTTCACCGCTGCTTGCTCGGAAACAGGGGCTTCAGCTGCACACAAGGATGCTGCGCCAAGCAAACAGATTAGAAATTTCATATTTATCCGAGATGTGTTAGCTGGCGGCCGCCAATCAGATGGAAATGCAAATGGAAAATGGTCTGCCCTGCCATAGGGCCATTGTTCGTTAACAAACGGTACCCATCTTCAATATCGTTAGCGCTGGCCAATTGCTGCGCAACGGTGATGCACTCAGCGATCAATGAAAGGTCTTCAGGCTGGACCGACTGAAGGTTGGGGATCTCTTTTTTGGGGACGATCAGAATATGGACTGGAGCTACAGGCTCGATATCTTTGAATGCAATGATCCGATCATTTTCAAAGACCTTTTCGCAAGGCAGCGTCCCTTGGATAATTTTACCGAATATTGTTGTCATGAACGTTCCTATTTAATACATAGTCGAGGGCTTTATAGACATCTTCTTTTGTTTCCCAAACAGAGATAAACCTTCCCTTATGGCAAAAGATCGCTCCTGGAATTCCTGATACGCTCTTTAAGTCGGCATCGAGCAGCCCCGCCCATTCTTGTGGAAGAGGGACACGCACCTTCATCCGTTCGTCAAGAGAAGGAGGAATTCCCCTTAGCTTCCAATGTCCGCTTGAAGGCATGATCACAAACAAAGCGGGATGCTTTTCTCCGCCCATTTCAAAAAAGGACTCCATCCAAGGCATCGCCTCATCAAAGTAGAGGACTTTTTCATTGCGTTCCATGCTCGCCGCAACTTTTTCTTTGCACGATTCGATATAGCGGAACCTCTCGAGAAGCCTCGTTAAGTGGCCTAAAACAAAGTCGAGAGCTTGTTGAAATGCTGCATTCTGCACCGAATCGGGAGCATCGTACATCGGCGGAACAAAATTGGTGACCACTTGGGAAAACGAACAGGAGCCAGCTTCTAAATGAAGCTTCCCATTGTCATGCGCATCGACCCCCCAGATGAGCGACTTATTAAAAAAGTCATAGGTGTGCTCGTCGACAACGTGGGTATCTTTGAGGTACTGCCAGACCATTCCGCCGCTGCTAAAATCCCCGACATACTCAGATTGGTGGTGGTCGAAACGGCGGAGCGCAGGATTGTAGATCCCGCCGACATCGCAGACAAAATCACATCTGGAAAGTTTGGAGCTGTCGCGAGTACGGATGATCTTGTCCCTGTCGATCTGATCGAACAGCA
>JAFEGU010000364.1 GCA_018239725.1 Verrucomicrobiota bacterium
AAACCTGTTGATGTGCCGTTCTTTGGTCAGTCCTTTCCGCAGTTCGACCAGCTCTTGGACCATCGCTTCTCTATTTTCTCTGTGATGGCAATAGGAATTGAAAAGCTGCGTTGCGGCCTCTTCTTCATGGAAGTAGATTTTTGTTCCGATGGAGGCGATGTACATCTCGCTGACATGGGAAGCGGTCGGCATGGGCTTTGTTTCTTTATCGGAGTGTCTGCTTGGAAGGTTGAAGTGCCTATCGGAGAGCGAACGTTGAAAGGGGGCGCGGGCAGGCTTTAGGTCCACGTCCGATTTAGACTCTTTGTGAACCCTTTTGATGGGAGTAGGTGCTTCTGTGTTTTCGACAGACTTTTTCCTTCGGGAATAGATCGGTGAATGGTGATCCATTCTTTCGGGCGCGGAAGTTTTACGGGAAGCGGAGCCGGAAGAGTTCAACGGAACAGGTGGGATCCGGCTATGTCCTTGGAATGAGAGGCCTTCTTCTTCTCCTTCATACATGGGTTGGACATGGCGGACTTCGCGGGAGGGATCGCTTAAAGGATTATCGGGATTTGTGTGCGCAGAAAAAGCTTTGGACATCCAGTAAGAAGGGGGTGATCCTGACAGGTAGCCATCGTCAGATGGAGAACTCGAAAAGAAATGGTCGGATGGCGGTTCATGAGGCTGAGATGTTGTTTCCGGGATCTCGTAGAACTGCTGTTGGGAAGCTTCTTTGGAACTTGTCGATGTAAGAGGTTTTGACATAAGCGCTTTCCTCCTTGACCTATTTTTCCTTGCGATCGAGCGCTGCAGCGCTCGAACGAGCCTGTATCATTGCAAAGAGCTCAGAACACAGGCTGCCGCACGTTAATTTCATGCTGGCCTTCCGTCGGATTAACGAGCATCCGGTTGGCTCCACCTTCCCATTGAAAGCTTCCATGAGGAGGGATCATCACGAACTTGAACTCTTTGCCGATAGGAACGCGGCCCGTCCATCCGGCGTGCGATGGAGTAAAGCGGATGTTTTCGTTCCAATTGGGGGCTTTGCGGATGGCAAGGACATGGTTTAGAGGGACGGGGATGTTGACGATGACTTCGATCGTGGTGTCAAAGTGGCGGTCGATCAAC
>JAFEGU010000365.1 GCA_018239725.1 Verrucomicrobiota bacterium
AAATCCCCTGAGGGCTTACCTCAAGCATTTGAAAAAGCAAAACAATGGCTGGCAAACCGTTAATCTCAAAAAAACTGCTCTCAAGCCCATCCCTTGAGGCTTTTGAGCAGTTTTCTCAGAAAGAGCAATCGATCCTGATCGAAGAGCTGTGGGACGCCCCCAAGGCAGCCCTCATCTATCTGCTTTTGCAATCGACAAAAAAAAATATCCTCGTCATTTCCAGCGGATCTGAAGATAGACTGTTTCAGGACATCTCCACTCTTTCCGGAGACAGCGTCCTCGAGTTCCCCTCATGGGAAACCCTTCCCGGAGAAGAGATCCTCCCTTCGCCCGACATCGTCGGCAAACGCTTCGACACCCTCTTCGAACTGCTGAACAAAAAAAAGCCGAGCATTCTGATCTCCTCCTTGCAGGCATGCCTCCAGAAACTTCCCTCTCCCAAGCTCATCAAGCCCCTTTGCCAAAGCTGGAAAAGCGGCGACGAAATCAACTTCTCATCGCTCCCTGAAAAATTGACACAAATGGGCTACCGAAGGGCTCCCGTCGTCTCCGATAAAGGGGAATTTGCCCTGCGCGGCGGAATTTTAGACCTCTTTCCAATCTCCTCTTTTGATCCCTACCGGATCGAGTTTTTCGGCGATGCGATCGAACAGATCCGCACCTTTGACCCGATCAGCCAAAAATCGATCCAAAAAGTCGACCGCCTCTTCCTTCCTCCAGCTTCAGAGCTTGAACTCTTAAAGCAAGATCCCAAACCCTCCAGCCTCATCGACTACGTCGGCAGCGATCTCCTCGTAATCTTCAACAACCTCCTTTCCATTGAAGACCGGTATGTCGCCATCAAGAAAATGCCAAGCTTTGGCGGCAAGTACTTTGCAAGCCTCGAAGAGCTCTTTGAAAAATGCGAACGGTTCCCCGTCCACTTCTGGGCCGAGCATCCGATCGAAGAACTCTCCGATGTCCAGATCTCCAAAAAAGCAGGAAGGCGCTACTACAGCGGCAAAGAACCTTTGCAGTCCCTTTCCTTCCAAGTCCTCGACCAAGAAATCACGACAAAACGGTGGCAGCACCCATTCCGCGAAGTCGGAGACTTCTTCTCCCTTTCTGAAGACAAGGCAGCATCGACCGGCAGCGAGATCCTCCACGGGATCCACCGCTTCGCAAAATCCAATATCGACCTCCACTTTACAGCAGCGACAGAAGCGGAAGAGAACTCTTTAAAAGAGCGGATCGCCGAAGAGAAGATCTCTCTTCCCAAGAACACCCATTTCGACCACGGCTACCTCTCCAGCGGTTTTGTCGTCTCCGACTCGCAGCTCGCCTGCGTTCCGACGACAGAGCTGACCCACCGCTACAAGCCAAGGCGCCAAAAGTGGCGCAACACCTACCACACGCCAGCTTCTGAGTTCCACGAACTCTCGCCTGGAGACGTCGTCGTCCACTTCCATAACGGGATCGCCAAATACCTCGGGATCGAAAAGCGCCCCAACCACACAGGGCAAATGACCGAGTTCATGGTCCTCGAGTATTCGGAGAAAAGCAAACTCTTCGTTCCCGTCTCCCAATCCCACCTCGTCTCCCGCTACATCGGTGTTAAAGAAGAGATCCCTACCCTCAGCACGCTCGGCTCTCCAAGATGGCAAAAGACCCGCCTCCAAGCCCAGCAGGCGATCATCGGCTACGCCGACCAGCTCCTCCGGATGAATGCAGCGCGCGCTCTGCACGGCGGCTTCGTATTCGGGGCCGATTCAAAAGAGATGCAGCTCTTCGAGGCCGATTTCCCCTTCGTCGAAACAGAAGACCAGCTTCAAGCAATCGATGGGATTAAGGCTGATATGAGCTCGGCTAAAGCGATGGACAGGCTCATTTGCGGCGATGTCGGCTACGGAAAAACAGAAGTAGCGATGCGAGCTGCCTTTAAAGCTGTTGCCGATGGAAAAAAACAGGTCGCCGTCCTCGTCCCCACAACCGTGCTTGCCATGCAGCACTACGAGACCTTTTGCGATCGGATGGCCAACTTCCCCGTCAACATCGGCGTTGTCTCCCGCTTCCGCTCCGCAAAGGAAGTCAAAGAGACCTTGAAAAAAGTCGAAGAGGGCTCGATCGACATCCTGATCGGCACCCACCGGATCATCAGCAAAGACGTCCGCTTCAAAGACCTTGGCCTTATCATCATCGATGAAGAGCAACGCTTCGGCGTCCGCGCCAAAGAGCACTTAAAAACACTCAAGACAGGCGTCGACTGCATCACCCTTTCTGCAACGCCCATTCCCCGCACCCTCTACATGTCCCTCATCGGCGCAAAAGAGATCTCCGTCATCAACACCCCCCCTCAAGACAGGCTGCCGATCAAGTCGCTCATCGCCGAACGGGAAAGCGGCCTTATCCAAAATGCTCTCCTCCGAGAACTCTCCCGGGACGGACAAGCGTACATGATCCATAACCGGGTTGAAACGATCTTCAAGGTCAGCGACGAGCTCCAAAAGCTCCTTCCTCAAGCTCGGATCGTCGTCGGCCACGGCCAAATGTCCTCCGATGAGCTCGACACTGTCTTCCATGCCTTTAAAAGCGGCGAAGCCGATATCCTGATCGCGACCACGATCATCGAAAACGGGATCGACATCCCCAACGCCAACACGATCCTTATCGACCGCGCCGACACCTTCGGGCTTGCCGACCTCTACCAGATGCGCGGACGCGTCGGCAGATGGAACCGTCCCGCCTACGCCTACTTCCTCGTCCCCCACCGCAGAGAACTCCCCGAACTCTCCAGAAAACGCCTCCAAGCCCTCGTCGAAGCATCCGGCTACGGCGGCGGAATGAAGATCGCCATGCGCGACCTTGAGATCCGCGGGGCCGGCGACATCCTTGGCACCCAGCAATCAGGCCACGTTTCCACTGTGGGCTTCCACCTCTACTGCAAGCTCCTCAAAAAAGCGATCGAGGCCCTGCGCAACAAGTCCTCGCCATCTTTCACTGAGACCAAGATGGAGTTTTCCTACCCAGCCTCCTTACCCGAAGAGTACATCAACGAAGGCTCTTTGCGCATGGAGATCTACCACCGCCTTGGCGAAGCGACCTCCTTTCAAGAAGTCGATGGGATCCTTGCCGAGCTCAAAGACCGGTTCGGCCCCTATCCTCAGGAAGTGCTCTGGCTATACCATCTGACACGGCTGCGCCTCTTTGCTTCGCAACGCCATTTCACTCTGTTAAAATTCGAGAACCTTACCTTCACTGCAGAAAGACAGGAAGGAAAAGAGACCGTTAAGAAGACCTTGGCGCTTCCCCGCACCAAAAAGCCTGACGAATGGGAAAAGCAGGTGGTCGAACAGCTCTCTCAAGCCTTCACCTTTTCCCGCCGCAAGTAGTTTTCTTCATAAAGTTTTAATCAGTGCAATGAAAAAACCAAATATGTTTTCGCCATGATTGCTATTAATAGAAAGCAGACGACAAGCATCCCTTTGTTCATCCGATCTAAGATGCAGTTCACAAAAATGATCGAGAATGTGACAGCAATCAAAAGCGTATATGACATATCATCACTAATGCTAAACGGAGGGTTATCGGCATGCGCAACACACCCATATATGTAGATGTAGATCAGAGCATCTCTCAATGCAATTTTCCCTTTCTTATGGCATAAGAAAACCAGATAAGAGAAAAAGCTAATCCCTAGAATCCATTGAATCCAATACGCCATATCTATCTCTGCCGTTTAGTTGTTAAGTTCTTCTTAGAATCTAAACCTTCATGCAGACCAGTTTTTTCCTGTTTCTTAATACTTGGATTTTCACGAGTCTGAGGATACAAAATGTCTGATGAAGCCGCCATGACTTGCAATAATATGAAACAGACAACGAGCATACTTTTGTTCATCCGATTCAAAATGCAGTTCACTAGAAGAATCAGCAAACAAGCTGCTATCAAGAGCACATACACAACTTTTTCTTCGAATTTAAATGGTGGAAGCAGAGTTAGGTAAATAAAGAGATAGATAAAAATATTAATGAAAGTATCTCTTGCGACAACCTTATTCTTTTTATGCCATCTAAAGATCAAAGGCAAGAAGAGAGCCGGAAGTAAAATCCAGCAAATCCAATATCCGACATTCATAAAATCACCTAGTTACGCCTTAACTCTGATCAAACACTACCGAATTCACAACTAGCACCTAAAAATCTTTTTATTTCCATTAATCGTTCGAGTGTTGATCGATCTCTCCATCTTTATAATCTCTAACTGGGAGATATACAGTTACAAGACTGCTTTTCCTAACAAGAACAGAGCTATGATATAGTACTTATCATCAAGTCCATCCTTGTAAGAGAAATAGAGCAAAAAAAAGCTAAGAATTCCGAGCTCTATCGAGTTTTGCAAAGAGGTTGAAACTGAAATGTTAAGCGGATCCTGTGCTAAAAAAGAAGGAATCGCAAGAGTAAAAGAAATCAATACTAGAAGCGCAAATCGACTCCAATTTTTGTAATAAGAAAAAGCAATTAAAAAAATTGGCAGAAAAATTTTAAAAACCATTTTTGCGTATTGCATTATTATCCTCTCAAATCTTGAAGGCGTTGAAGTTCGTTTGCCCTCTCTAATGACCTTTCTAATTCTAAAAGTCTTCCTAATTCTGCTCGAACTTCTTTTGCGGTATATCCAATATCTCCAAATTCCTTAAATCCTTGATATATTTCTGAAAAGTTTTTTAAAACATCCCATTCTACATTTGATTTAGGAAGCAAAATAAAAAAGGAATCTTTCACAATTTCCCATAATTTCTCTCCGCTTTGTACTTGAATAGTAGAGAGTCTTTCTCGAAGTTCTTGAATTTGTTGTCTTACTTCTTGAAGACGGGAAGGAGCAACTTCTGCAATAAGATCTTCCATTCTACGCTGGAGATTGTTAAGGCCTTGTTCAAATCTTTCTTGTTCTAAGCTTCCTTCCCATCGACTACTCGGATCCTCTCTATGCCAAGTTCCTCTATGAGTATATTGAGGTGTAGAATTTTGCATAACCCACCCATCGTCGACAACTAATGAGACGTGATCTGAGGCTTGAGGAACACATCGCGCCTCTAATGGAATAACTCTAGAACTTGTCAGGGCATCAGAAGTAGAAGCTCGTATTTGAGGGATCATTTCGGCGATCCTTTGAACTGCTTCTCCAAACTGAAAATGTCCTCCCCCAACCGTAACATGTCCTGCAAGAGTAGGCAGCTCTCTTGGCGCTCCGCCTTCTCGCAACATCATCAAGACCCCTCCTGCAGTAACAAGGATCCCTACGCCAAAAGCTGCAGCGCCTGCTAAATTTTTTATCAAATCACAATCTGTTTCTTCTTGAGCCACGGTTTCAATGATCTGAGCAGGGAGCTGCAATATTCCGCATCTCACATAAAACCGTTCTATAGAAGGCGTAAGGACAAATTCTGTAAAAGTCCCTCGTGCAGTCAAATGCCGATGTATGGCCAACGCCTTTTCTCTACCGCTTGAAGAGATGCCGTGGATATCATGAAAACAAATTCTCCCATAATCCCGAATCCCGGCAGGAGATCCCTTTACGATCCATAGAAAATGATAGACTCCCCACTCATCGTTATGGGGCTCGCGACAAACCAGAGCAAATACTCTTTTTCCTTCTTCAATTTTTTCTTGATTAAAGATAAATGCAGAGGCTCTTAAATAATTAAAATTTCTTTCAACAGCAGAAACAGCCATGATATCTCCAAACAAAGTGGAGACGTTATACAAAAGGACTTATTTTTATGGAATATTGAACACAGAGGATACAATTACCGCTTGCCGTTTCCGCCCATGCCGATGTTGCGGTGGTAAGCGCCTTTGACATGCTGCTCCTGCATTTTGCGGGCAGTTTTGAGGATTGCAATCCCTTTTTCGACATGGTCTCCCATGTAGCGCTCATAGACATTCTCAGAACTTTTCTTCGTCTTGACGCCATCGTTGTTCAACGGAAGATCGGAAATAAGCAAGAGGGCTCCCAATGTGAACTTCCGCTTGTAGCTGGCCGCAAACAGCGTCGCGCATTCCATCTCGATCGCTTGCGCCTTTGTCGCTTTTAAGCGGCTTTTGAACTCTTCGTTAAACTCCCAAAAACGCATGTTGGTCGTGTAGGTGATGCCGATGTGATAGACAGCTTTCTGCAGCTCCATCACCTCTGTCACTGCTTTTTGCATCAAAAAGTTCGCTAGGGCCGGAACTTCAGATGGGAAATAAAAATCGGAAGTCCCTTCGCCTCGGATACTGGCGACAGGAACGAGATAGTCGCCGACTTGATAGCGGCGGCGGAGGCCTCCGCACATGCCAAGCAGCAAGCTGGTCTTGATCGGCATGAACGAGCACAAGTCAACGACCAAAGCTGCAGCGGGAGATCCAATTTTGAAATCGAGGATGCTCACATCGTCTTTCGGATCATGCGCCACTTTAAAGGCGGATCCTTCAATGATAGGAACGTTGCGCGATTTGGAAAAATAATCGACATATCGGGGGAAGTTTGTCAGCAATAAGTTGGTGCGGAACTGGGCAACCTCGCATCCGGCATACCGTTCCAATGTTTCTTTTGCAAACTGCGCCTCTGTCAATTCTCCAGCCATTGCCTTCAACCTTTTTTACGAATTGAAGATCATCATATCCGATTCATGCAGCAAAAAGCAATCCTGAGGAATTTTTTCTGAAGAAGATCGGACATCCTTGGAAATAATCGTTAAATGCTATAAGAAAAATTTTAACCACCAAGCGCTTTTTGGAAAGAAAACCATGAGCTTACGCATCCGTATATTCCTGATGATCGGCGGACTCTTTGTCTGCTTTGCCATCATCTCTTCGCTCATGGAGTCCTATGTAATGAAAAAAGGGATCAAAAAAGCGCAGCAGAACATGCGCCTCCAGATTTTCAAATTAAACGAACAAAATCGGAAAGATTTAGAAAATTTTGTCGGATGGCAGCTTGCTGATTCCGATACAAACCTCAATTCCGTTTTAAGCCACACGACCCACCTCAAATTCGAGAACCTCCGTTTCGGGCCCACCGCTCAAAACATCCAAAAAGGGACCTGGGAAAATGCTTCCGAGCTTCTCGTTAACTATACTTGGGTCGATTTCCTCCAAAGCACCATTCCTCAGCAAGAAACGACGATCATCCCCTCGACAGAAGCAATCAACGCAGCTTACAGGATCCCTATCGACGAGGGACTCGCCTGGGTGTTTTTTCAAGGGCGCGAAGAGCCTTACCTTGGGATCAAGATTCCCTATAGCAACGAAGAGGTGGATCCAAATGTTCAAGCCTCCGATGAGATTGTCTCCGGAATCGATCCGATGCCCTATTTGCTTTTCGATCTCCAAAAACTCATGCAGAGCGGATCGAAGCCTCTTCTAGAAAACAACTTGAAAGGGATCTCCTTGCCTTGGGCAGAAGGCTATTCGCTGCACATCGAAACAATCCCTTCAAACTTTAGCAAAGCTCAAGGCATGCTGGCATCCAATAGCTTAAAGCCCCCTTTGCAAGCAAATGATGACATTCAGAAAGACATTGAAAGAGGACTTGCAGCGCAAGGGGGCAATTACTTTAAAATCCCAGCAAACGCATTGCTGAAGACAGCTAAGATGGACACCTTTTTGGAAGCTCACCTCGAAGGGATCATCGAACGCTATACGGAAGTCAACCTCCTTTGGATCTACTTAACAGTGTTCAATAGCGGCATGTTCGGCGATGAACTGTTCTCATTTCCAGCTCCAGAAGGAATCTCCTTATTTTATGTTCAGAACGATCAAGGCGTTGCACTCCTTACAAAAGACGTCCTTTTTGCCGAGTCATTTTTCGATGATAAGAGCTACTATGAAAAGAACTCCACTCCGACACAAATCTCATCGCTTGCCAATTCCATGGCTGTCATTACCAAACCGAATTCCGACCAAATCTTTTTCGGCAACACCGCCCGCTATGTAGTGAAAAAGGGATCCCCCGGAAGCAAAGAAAAAACCGAAACCCTCGAAGGTTTTTTAACCCTTGGGGTCAATTGTGACCGCGTTCTGGAAAAACTGATGCTCGCCGTTAAAGAAACCTCCCTTCTTGTCCACAATGGAAAAATTGTCGGCGCATATGGACGGCAAGGCAAAATCAATGAAGGTCTCAGTGCAATTCCGATCGACCAGATGCTCGCCAACCGCTCAGGGATCATCTCATGGGAACAAGTGAACTACTATTACATGCACCTGCACCCCTATTCTGAAATCGACCTCCATTTTTTCCTGTTAGCGCCCGAGCAGAAAGAGTTCGCCATGTTGGACGAGCTTGAAACGGAGAGCCAGACCATCGTTAAATCGGTTATTGCAACGATCCATATCAACGGGATCTTTCTTTTAATCCTCGTCCTTATTTTTTCCCTGAAAGTCGCCTCGAACATCACAAAGCCCATCATCTCTTTGGCCACGGACACCAAAAATGTCGCTCAAGGAAAACTGGACGACATCGTCATCCCAAAGCCGAAACATCAAGACGAACTTGCTGTCCTATGCACCTCATTCCAAGAGATGGTCAACGGACTTAAAGAAAAAGAGAAGGTCAAAGGGGTCTTGAACAAAGTGGTCTCGGAAGAGGTTGCCAAAGAGATCCTCAAAGGAACAGTTCATCTCGGCGGCGAAGAAAAGAAAGTAACCGTCCTGTTCGCCGATATCCGCGGCTTCACAGCCCTGACGGAAAAGATGGCCCCCCACGATGTGATCGTCCTTCTCAACACATGCATGACAAAAATTGCTGAGATCATCGACCAGCACAAAGGGATCATCGATAAGTTCATTGGAGATGAAGTGATGGCCCTATTCGGAGCGCCGTTTGATGCTCCCGACCAGGCCATACAAGCCATCCGATGCGCAGTCGACATCCTGGCTGCAATCGATCGTTGGAACGTAGAACGCAAAGCTAAAGGACTTCCTATCATCCAAATGGGGATCGGCATTCATACCGGAGAAGTTTTAGTTGGAAACATGGGAGCGGAAAACCGGATGAACTACACAGCAACCGGAAGCAATGTCAACCTTGCCGCACGCCTCTGCTCCGCAGCAAAAGGGATGGAGATCCTCAGCTCGCAAGCAACCCTCGAAGAGCCTGGCGTAGAACAGTCGATCACCTATGAAAAGCTCCCTTCCATTTCCTTAAAAGGGTTCACTCAGCCTGTCCCGATCATCCGGATCCAGTCTCTAAAAACACCGCAAAAAAAAGAAACGTAAGCGGCAGTTTTGCAACTCCCTCTTCCTTAAAATGAGAACCCGCCGTACAATCGACAAGTAAATTTTTTTCAATTACAACGCTGACCGACTCATTTCAGCACACTTGGAAAAAATGAACCTTGGAACCGAGGAGGGACCATGTCATTTCTAGATAACGTCAAACATACTCTTGTCCATCACGTGCACCCTTTCTTAGAATCGCAGTGGCAAGAACAGAAGAAAAGCCCAGCAGGTTCTTTGGGAGCTGCCGTCTTAATCATCGATGAGGTTGCAAAAAGAACTCCCGCCATCAGCATGCCCAAACCCCCGACTCCCCTTGAAATCCTCGACGGAAGTTATTTAAAGCCGCAAAAAGTGTATGAAATTGCAGAGACCAGCCTTGTTGGAACATCGGGAGTAGGAGCCGTAACGACCCTTCTGCTGCTCATTACAGGACTGCCTGGCATTTCCGTCGTCACAGGATTGCTATCGGTAGGAACGCTCGCCGGCGCTTATATGGCCCATGAAGC
Source organism: Verrucomicrobiota bacterium (assembly GCA_018239725.1). Taxonomy (GTDB): domain Bacteria; phylum Chlamydiota; class Chlamydiia; order Chlamydiales; family Rhabdochlamydiaceae; genus Acherontichlamydia. The sequence continues at coordinate 9,746 of JAFEGU010000365.1, forward strand.
TGCAGCCACTACCAGCCTGAGCGATAGCGTTTCAGAACTAAGGCGCCATTTGCAGACGATGCAGGAGGACCATACCCGACAAATCGCCCTCTACACCTTCCAAAATGTGGTTCTTAGAACCAACATCGAAACACTCTCAGCGCAAAATACGGCCTTAAGAGCCAATATTGAAAACATGCGGGCCCAAGTGTCCCAGTTTGCCCTGCAGAACCAACATTACCGCGCCATCGCCAACGATTTCAGAGGGTACGTCGAGCAGTTCCGAACTGGCGCCGTCCATGACCGGGAACAATTTACAAGAAGGCTCGATGACTTTACCCAACAGATCTCCGCATCGCAAGAGCTATGGAGGAACTTTTCTGCCGAGACGACCATCTTCAGGGAAAATTATGCAGCCCAGCTGACCCATCTACGCGAGGTTGTCGCCCAACTCACAGATCCAAGAGGAACCCTCGTCCGCCTAGAAGAACATCGAGCCCTCAATGAACAGATCCAAACCGCAGTCGCCAGGCTCGAGCAGCACCAAAGGGACCTGTCCAACCTCGATGCCCAGATCGCTCTTCGAGATGGACAGCTGAGGGAACGGGACCAGTTGCTCGTTCAGCTCCGCTCCGCCCACCATG
>JAFEGU010000366.1 GCA_018239725.1 Verrucomicrobiota bacterium
AAAGTAGGCTTTTTGGAATGGTCCGAACTTCAAGGGAACCTTGATCCTTTTTTCCAAAGTATACAGGGTTATGGTTTCTCCTTTGATCGTATAGGTTCTTTTATCGAAATGGACACTTCTTCCTTATATGGAAGCTCAGAACAGGAACTTCTTCATCAAGAAGGATCGATTTGGCCTGGTAAGCTTTGCAAACAGAATAGATCGCATTGCAGACCATTTGCGAGCCCAAAGGGGATGCAAGACGAGTTTTTGTATAGACAAGCTTGTGAAGCGCTACCCTATTCCAACATCGATTGGCAACAGCATCTGCAACAATCTGATTACATGCGTTACGGTAAGCTTCTTGCAATTGCAAAAGCTGATGTCCTTGTTTCTGAGTTGTGTCCTATCGGATGCTGATGGTACGCTTCATAGACAAAAATTTTCTTTTAAGTTTATTTTGTTTTCAATCGTAAAAAATGGAGCAGCGCTTCCTTCCTGCCCTGAAGGACTGGGTTTCCGCGCTGTCATACTGAGATGAAACGGAATAAACGATCCCTCAACGAGCATCTCGGAATATTTTTCAACCTATAATGGTGACAATTCAATCCTAACCACAAGCAAACCCACAAATTTTTTCGTGGATTTGAATTCCGTTCTGAAGGACATCGTTGAATCAACTAGTTCAAGGGATTGCATTCGACGGCAAACCCTAATAAACAAAGAAAAATAAACATTGAATTTAATTCTCAAACAACAAACAATATCACGCTCATTTATTATATTTTTTTATTTCAGGATGCTTTATGTCAGGATTCTTAAATAAACTGTTACCTAAAAACTTTCAACCGAATCAAAATTTGATTAGAGATGAACTTTCTTTAGCACAGCTTTATCCCAAATCTTTATCTAGACTGCCAAAGGAAGTGATCATAGAACTTTTCTTTCGCCTTGAGCCACCCCAAATTACTCTTCTTGCCCGCACCTGCAGAACATACCATCAGCTGTCATTTCAGAACGATCAATTCTGGAAGCTGTTATTTTCCAAGACATTCTACGCTCCTTTACCAAATCCTTTATTAAGAGGCAGCCATTTAGAGGAGTACAAATATCAGCATGCAATCAACATGAACATCAAAAATAGGACACATACAGAGCAGATGCTGCACGGACACCATAAAGGCATTATCTGCCTTATCCCATTAGATGGCATGTTCGCAACCGGATCACTTGACAATACGATCAGGATCTGGGATTCAAAGGACGGGAAATGCTTAAAGAAATTGATTGGGCATGAAAGCGCTATTAGTTGCCTGGCTGCTCACAATGAAAAGATCATATCTGGTTCGTTTGACGGCATAATTAAGATCTGGGATTTAAAATCGGAACAATGTCTATTTACGATCACAGAAATTACTCATGCCATCCGATCTATTCTCATTGTGGATGGGATGATTCTTTCAAGTTCGATTGCTTCCGACATCAATGCCTGGGATTTAAATACTGGAGAACATTTATTCACGTTAACTGGACATACCGACGCTGTAGCCGCGCTTACTTTTGCACAAGGAAAAGTCATTTCAAGCTCATATGACAAGACCATCAAGGCCTGGGATTTAGGATCAAGAAAATGTGTCATGACATTAGATGGACACCAAGATGCTGTAGAAACTCTTACTGTATTTGGCAAAAAACTTTTTTCTGGTTCACAAGATTCGACAATCAAAGTCTGGGATCTAGAGACGGGAGAATGTTTAATGACATTAACAGGACATATGAAAAACGCAATTATTTCCATTCAGATCTTCAATGGAATGATCCTATCTAGTTGCGAGGACTTTAGTCTCAAAATCTGGGACTTAGAGACTGGTCAATGCATAACTACGTTATCGGAGAACAACCGTCGAATCGACTCGATCGCTTTTGTGGATGGAAAACTGATCTTAGGTTCTGCCAATGACCCTATCATTAAGATCTGGAATTTTGATTCTCAAAAGATCCTTGCTGAAATAGCCGATCTGTTTTTATCCAGCCGCTTGGAAAAATTCGAAGGTTTGCACAAATTTTCAAAATTACCGCATTTCATCAAGCATCAGATCTATAAAGAATATTCTAAAATTCTTCCGCCAAACAAATCCCTCTCATTGGCGGATCTTCAAAAAGCTTTCCTTAAAAATGATCCTTCGACTTTTGCAAAAAAAGCCTTAGCCATACAAAACTATCTGGCAAAAAACACCCCCCGCTGGCTCAAATAAGAGAGTCCTGCCTAAGAAGATTGCTTATTTTAATGTGCTATCCTTGTCTTTCTGCACACATTTAAATCATTAACAGATAACGCTTTGCAATTATAATAAAAATTAGATTATATAAAATAATTGATTTTAATTAAAAAAACTAGTATAAATGCTACTTATTATAACAACAATAATATAAAAGGAGATTGTTATGTCAGTAAATGGGGATAGTTCAGCTAATACAGGCGCACTCTCATTAGCAAATACGCTATATGTACCAGCAAACCATAATCAACCATTCGCAATCCTACCAAGCGACGTGATACCCATGATTTTGTCTCAATTAAAACTACCTCAGATTGCAAGTTTTAGCCTTGTTAGCAAATTATGCAATGTCATGTCCTTTTCATTAGATACTCTTTGGAGTCGATTATTTGCTAATACGTTCTCAGCTCCCACTCCCCCAAGATGCTGCTTTACTGACTATCAGCATCACCATGTCCTCAATACAAATCTTAAAAATGGCATATTTATCGAAAAAACCTTGGTTGGTCATGAAGGCAAGGTTCGAGCGATTGTCAATGCCAATGGAAAAATTATTTCTGGTTCAAATGACACGACAATCAAAATCTGGGACTTAAGTAATGGAAATTGTATCAACACTTTAAGAGGTCATTCCGCAGCCGTTTCCTGCCTTGCTTTTGAACAAGGAAAAATCATTTCAGGATCCAACGATGGTATGATCCTAATCTGGGATTGTGAAACGGATCAGCCTCTAAAAACGCTTGTTGAGAATGGCGATGCAATTAGCTGCGTTGCAGTCAATGACGGAAAGGTCATTTCAGGTTCTGCTGATGGGAAAATTCAAATTTTCGATTTTGAAACAGGAAAATGTTCATCCTCTTTGAGCCCTCATGCTGGTTCCATTACCTCTCTAGTCATTTATAATGGTATGATCTTCTCAGCTTCAAACGACGAAACGATCCAGATCTTCGATTTAGAATCTGGAAAACATATCCACACGAATAATGAGCATTGTGTTGCTCTTGTTGTTGATAAGAATAGGATATTTTCAGCTTCAATTGATAATTCGATCAAGATCTTTGATTTAGAGACAGGAAACTGTATACGCACCTTAAAGGGACATAAAGACGATATCGCTTCTCTGTCAATCGTTGAAAACAAGCTCATCTCTTGTTCCTATGACAATGTTGTTAAAATCTGGGATATTGAATCAGGAAAGTGCTTACAAACAATCACTGGATCTGAAGGCGTCATTCATGACATGACTTATGTGGATGGAAAAATCGTCTCAGGATCTAGCGAGAATACGATCAAGGTCTGGAACCTTCAACCGAAAGAAATCCTTAATAAGTTCATTGAATTGTTCAAAAGCGATTCTTCCAACAAGGCCAAAGTCTTGAAGAAATTTTCAAAATTGCCGAGTTTTATTAAAAACAAGATCTATGATGAATTTTCCCATATCCTGGAATCTAAAGGGATTTCATGTTCGGAAAATATGAAAGATGCATTCTGCAACCCTCAGTTCTCCAATTTTGACTTAAGGGCTGCAGCCATTGAAAGTTACTTACAGAAGGCAAAAGCTTAAGCGATTTCACCCTTCCTGCAAAGGGAAGGGAAAGCCAGCACAGAGACGGCGTCCTATGAATTAATCGACGTCGTCCTCTGAATTTTGAAAAACCTCGTGAATTGCCTCATAAGAAAATCCTCGGCGCAAAAGCTGAGCGGCCACCTTTCTTCTATCCTTGCCTTGCAAGGCCGAAGATCGTTTATTTAGATATGCCTGCAAAGACTGTTTTTCCTCTTTTTCAATCAGAGGACGGAGATTGGCAACATCTTCTTTAGAGATCTTCTTCTGCTTGAGCATCTGGAAAATGTATTGAGGGCCATGCCCTTTTTTCAGTTCGCGACGGGCCACTCCTTCAGCCCTGTTCCTATCATGGATGTATCCTTTTTGTTCAAAGTACTCCACAGCCTTGTCAGCAACCTCCTCAGAGATCCCTTTTTGGATCAGCTTCTGTTTGAGCTCAGGGCCAAAATACCCTTTCCGAGCGAGCAAACGGACCCCTTCTGCACGGGCAGCTTGCGCCTCGATCTCCTGGAACTTGATCCAAAACTCCCTTTTGTCGCAACAACCCCTAAATACAGATAAACGCCTAATAAACAATGATTTACACACAGTTCTCACCTGTTCCCCATCCCAATAAATGTGGAGTAGGGAAGGATTTTTTAAATCGCCTTCGAAGCGCAACAAGCTCATAATAAACCACTTAAATTAAAATCGACCTACAAAACATAGTATAAATTATTACCAATCGATGCTATAATAAAGATTGGAGAGAAATTGTTACATTAAATCCTCCAACAATTCTTTCCAGTGAGGTTTTTATGTCAGTCTTACCAACATCTTCCAACCCTACGGATTATCAGGAAAACTTTAATCCTAACAATCCCTACTCCGACTTTTTTAACACCAAAGGTTTCGCAGCCGGATTAGATCGGACAAATAGCTTTTACGTTCAACAATCTGATCAAGCCAACCAGCGAGCCCAAGAAGCCATTAACGAATCGTTTAATTCCGATTCACAAACACCAGTGGTTATCTAAGTTAACCTCGTGGCTGCCTAGGCAAAACCTAGGCAGTCATTTTTATTGATACCCAATAAAATCCGAATATTATATATTTAAATTAAGCAATAAAGAAAATATTTTAATTCAAACTGGCAAGCAATAATGTCATCATCAAATCCAATCGGGCCTCCTTCTAATACACCTCCCACGCCTCCTCCCACCCCACCTTCGACGACCCCGTCCACGACAGGCGGTTCCCAGCAAACTTCAGCTCAGGCGAACCAACAGCTTTCATGGGAAGACCCGACCGGAGCTTGGGCCAAATTTTTAGGTCCTTCGGCCAGTCCTCGGGACGTTGAAATATTCATTGGCCAGCTCATGAAATTCTTTAGCAACGTGATCATTCAACAAATGAACCAAGCATCCAAGCAAGCCTACCAACAGATGAAAGATTCGATTGAAGGCAATGCCGATTAATCCAGATTAGGCGCTTGAATCCCTGTGTTTTCCATGATAAAATGCTTCCATGCAGGAAATCACAGATATTTTTACCACATCTTCTGAAGAAGCTGGCACGCGGCTAGACAAGCTCCTGGCCAGCCGTTTCCCTCAACATTCCCGGACCTATTTTCAATACCTGATCGACCAAGGTTGCGTCCTCGTCAATGGCGCTATCTATAAAAAAAGGGAAAAACCTAAGGCTGATGATGAGATCGAGGTCTGTTTCCAACTCACCCCTGAGCTTTCCTTAGAGCCCCAAGAGATCCCATTAAACATCCTCTATGAAGACCCTCACCTGATCGCAATCGACAAGCCCGCTGGAATGGTCGTCCACCCTGCTCCTGGCCACCCAACCGGGACTTTTGTCAATGCTCTTTTGCACCATTGCAAGGAGATCCAGGGGGATGGCTCTTTGAGACCCGGGATCGTCCATCGGCTCGATAAGGATACATCGGGAGTTCTTCTTGCTGCAAAGACCCAGGAAGCCCACCAAAAGCTGGTCCAAGCCTTTTCAGAGCGAAAAATTGATAAGACCTACCTGGCCATTGCAGTAGGTGTGGCGCAAGAAGGACTCATCGATGCACCCATCAAGCGCCATCCTATCAACCGTAAAGAAATGGCTGTCTCCCTTGAAGGCAAAGAGGCCAAAAGCTTATGCCGTGTCCTAGGCGTTAATGATGGGCTCTCTTTTGTGGAAATCAAATTGATCACCGGCCGTACCCATCAAATCCGCGTCCACCTGAAGCACAAAGGAACTCCTGTTCTCGGCGATCCCGTTTATGGAAGCCAAAGCTACAATAAAAAACTTCAGGTCAAAAGACAACTGCTTCATGCCCATCAAGTAAAATTTATACATCCAATCACAAACATACTCTTGGAAATCTGCGCTCCTCCTCCAAAAGACCTCTCTGCATTCATCAAGCTGTTCCCGAAAACCAATTTTTGAATACCCTTGTGTATTTTATACCCTTTTGCATATCATTGAATTAGAGAAGGATTAGATAACTTTTCTAATACAGCCACACTGGGCGCATCAAATTAAGGATCGAACTATGAAAGAGTTTGTAGAGTACATCGTGAAAAATCTCGTCGACCATCCCGATCAAGTACGCATTAATGAAATTGGCGGCACGCACACACTGATCATCGAGCTTGCTGTTGAAAAGTCAGATATCGGCAAGATCATCGGCAAAAAAGGTAAGACGATCAACGCAATCCGCACTCTGCTGATGTCGGTTGCAAGCCGTAACGGTATCCGAGTTAACCTCGAGATCATCGAAGAAGGCGGATCCAAGGCTTAAATTCTTTCGAACTACAAGGTTTTATCCGTTCTTTTTCCAAGAACACGGGAAACCTTTGCGCTAAAAAAACCCAACAATTTTGTATGCCTATCCCACTAAACGGGGCAAGTAAGGCGAAATCATCGCTTTTCGCGAATTCAGCAATCCAGCCTTATATTTCAGCACAACAATAGGAAGAGCTCTTTTTTCCATAGAGATCTTTTTGGGAATCGGCAAAAAGCTCTCATCAAAGATCCTCTCATATTCCTTGGCTTTTGGACCATAGATCTCAACAGATAGCGAGTTCTCGGCAACCATCTGAGGCGAGCGTCGGAATGCATTTAAAAAGCTCTTAACGTGCTCGATCGACTGCTCGGAGAACGGGATCCACATCCATAGCTCATCTTGATGTTTGAAAGGCATATCCTTTCCTTTGAACAACTCATCGGCGCCAGAAACAGTGCTGATCATATGCAAATGGAAGTCTACCTCTGGACGGTCTTTCCAAAATTGGGCAGCGTTGTGGTACCACACTGTGCGCAGGTCGTTGCAGTATTTAGAAAATGTCGGATAGTTGCAGCTAAACAGTTTGGTCTGACCTACACGTGCACAACCATTTTGTTCTTTCGTATCATCAAATAACGAGGAGGGCAATCCCTTAGCCGCAATCTTGCAGTTCTCTTCGACCAAGTCTTCTTTTTTCTTGTAGATTTTCCGATAGAGCGAGTACATATCGGGATTTTGCAAAAGACGCTTGGCAGATTCGGCTGCAAATGTTTTATCCCGTGGAAGATCATCTAAAGAGACCACTTCCACCTCTTTTTGCAAAGAAAGAGACTTCATCCGGTTCAATAGCGATGCAACACACTCGACATCCCGTCGGGTAATTTTTGTAAGCAGATCGGTATCGTCCAAAATAGCATAGAGAAAATGCAAATACTCATAGTATTCGCGGCAAGGATCGATGAAACAACTGTCGTTATTTTCAGAAGCGATCTGGCGCTGCAGGAGCCGCTGCATCAAACGCTTGTTTTTTCCTGCGCTCAGATTCTTCTCAACGGATGAACTCTGGCTTTCGATCTGCTTGACACTCATTCCTCCCAAACCATATGCATCATTGATCTGAAAAGCGATCTCAGCGCATAGGACATTTGAGGACTGGGCATCGGATACAATACACATAGGAGCTGACAACGTCTGCAAAGAGCTCTTGTGATGATCGATGACGCTGATCACTTCAAAATAGGAAGGGATCTTGGTCTCTTCCCGATTGCAAAAATCACGCAGAGTGACTGTCCCCAAAACAGGTTTATGCAGCTCGGAAGCATAGACGACGCCAAGCGGAATCCATTTACCATCCTGGTCGGGCTCTGTGACAGTAATATAAGGAAATGTGCCGATCTTGCTGCGAATCTCTTCGACATCCGCACGATAGCTCACATGCTGGGGGTTGTAGCCGAAGACCTCTGTTTTAATATGGAGGGCAACATCAAGCCTTTCCACATAAAGGCGCATGCTATAAATGGCTTTGTCTAGGGCTCTGATGATTTTTTCCAGGAGCTCAAAAATCTTCGGCCGATTTTCGACCAAAAATCCTGACCGATCGAACAGGGTCGATTTTCCAAGCGTTTCGATCAGACTGACAAATTCCTGAAACTCAAATAAGGACAGGTGCTTCATCGCCATAGCAAACTGTTCGATTGGGCAATTCAGTCCGTTTTTCACCTTGAGGACTTTGACCATGTAGTCTTGCAGATCGTTCTTTTGCTTTTCTGAAAACTCCTTTGCAGGTTCACATTGGCCGATCTCCATTTGCAGAACAGCTTTGATAAAGCCGGGAATATCCTTTGTTGACAGATCGTTCTTAGCAAATAGGGAGATCAACTTCACGTGGAGAAAGTTTTCGAACCAGCGCAAACACCCATTCAGGAGGTTGATGACTTGGCGCACCACTTCAACATCGTAACTTCTCCAATCGCCGACATAGTACCCCTGTTCATTAACCAAAATAACAGCGTGCTGCGCCGCATCATGCTCGATATTAATGCTAGAAAGGTTCACCTGTTTGCGCGTGAGCCTCTCTTGCGAAAGCAGGTCGATTCCAGAAAGCGATAAGCTCGTCCGGGTTTTCGGCAGATGGTCAAAGATCGAAGAGCCGAACATCTCCAAAAACAAAATGCCGATCTCTACTTGGGCAGCTGGAGGGCCTCCAGGCAAGTTCCAAACATGGACCCCGTCGCAAACGCGTGCTCCGAAAGCATCGACCCATCCCCAAAAAGAGGCTACCGTAGTGTCCAGGTCGGGAGAGCTGTGGGCCGTAACATAATGGCTTCCAGCATATTTTTTCCCCATTCCAATAGGAAAGAGGGACTGATAGGCATCGCGCGGGATATGCTTTCCGACAATTTTTGACCTGGTCATTGCATTTTCTTCAGGACTGATATCAGCAAACTGATTTAGCCAAAGCTCGAACTGATAGAATGCATAAGGCTCTAAAATATTGAGCTTATTGATTTTTTCAATGTACTCCATCACAGCTGGAAGGAGGAAACAAGGGGGCTGCTCTTTCTGGATCAAATCGAAAAGCAGACGATTGACACGATCGTTCTTCTGCCGGCTGTTCATCCGTGAAAATGAGGGTTCTTGAAATTCCTTTAAAAGGGACGGAAGGTTTTTAAACTTAATAGGAGAAGGTAAAAAATCTCCTAACTCTTTTGAAGGAGAACCGCTGGAAACCGTTTTGACGGTCTTTGCTTTTCTTTTTTTGATCATGATGGCGATGAATAAGATGTGAGGCAGTTGCAAAACTGCCTCGTGTTAAAAAACGGATTGAGCAGGACTCGAACCTGCGACCGCCCGCTTAGAAGGCGGGTGCTCTATCCAGCTGAGCTATCAATCCAAAACAGCTCATTCTAAGCCATCCTCAATCAATTTGCAATTCTAATCTTGGGGAAGGATATCGATGGCGTCAGCAAAGTCTATTTTGTTGGCCTGCGATTCAAAGACCTCTTGCTGTCCTCTTGTCACCTTTTGGTAATCTTCGAAGGAGCGGATGATGTGCGGACGGACAAATATCACCACATTGCGCTTCTCATCATGCTTTCGCGTTTTACTAAACGCCGCACCGATCCAAGGAAGACCTCCGAGACAGGGAAGCCCTGCCTTATGACGTGCTTTGGTATTACGGATCATTCCGCTGAGTACGAGAAAGTTCTTGTCTGGGACATGTACATGGGTCACCATATTCGTCTTGGTCGTCCGGATGCCGTTCACAGAAGCGTTGTTGTTCGTTGGTTCATGGTCCAAGCTCTCTGTAATCTCCTCGTTGAGGTCGAGAGTAATCACATCTCCTTCCCCAAGGCGCGGGGTGATGCTGAGGCTGACACCGATGTCCCTATATTCAATGTTAGCTGTCGTCTGCTGGCTTTGACCAACCGTTTGAACAACCGATCCTGTAAAGGGGATATTGTCACCGACGAATATAGTCGAGTTTTTATTATCTTGGGTGATGATCTTCTGGTTCAGGACAATGGTGCTGTCGCCATCCATCTGAAGTGCAGAGACAAGAGAACCCAGGGAGAGATACGACCTCCCTTTATGCATAATGATATCTCCGATCACCCCCAGATCAAATCCTGGGACAAGAGGAATTTGGTTCATGCCGGTCGGAGTATTGGTCGCATTAATCCCCTGCATTGTTCCAGCAAAAGACCCAATCCCCCCTTGCTGAGGCTGAAAATTACCCATCCCAAAGCCCATTTGATTGCGGTATTGCCCGCCTGCCGCCCATTGAAGGCCGAACTCCATGTTCTTTTTTACGTCGGTCTCAATAACGAGCACCTCGATGAACACCTGCCGCAAGGGAACATCGACCGTTTCGATCAAGCGGCGGAGTTTATCCAAGACATCGGGCTCTGCAGAGCAGAGCAAGGAGTTGGTCGCCTTGACCCACTGTAGCGATTGGATGGCATTAATCAGTTTAGCGGGTGCGTCAGGTTGGTTTTTCAGATCGGCAGCAATTTTTTTAAGCGACTCTTCCAGTTCAAGACCTTCATGGTACTGAATTTTATAGGAGAAAAACTCATAGCTCTCTTTTGCTGGCAAAGGGACGTTAGAAGAGTTGGAGGCGATCAAACCTTCCAAAGACTTCCCAGATTGGAAGTTTTCTGGATGGGCCAAGTCTGCTTCCGTCGCCTTGTGGACCACGTAATAGTCTGACTCGCGGCTGACGACAAACCCATGCACTTTCAATAATTGGATCAAAGCTTGGACGACTTTAGCCGGACTGACCGCTTTTCCTGTCGACAAAGAGACGTTAAAGAGCATGTCTTTTTTATCGAAGATGAAGTTTTCTTCCGAAATTTTGCTGACAAAACGGATGAACTCAATGACGGGAACGTCATTGAAATTGATGCTGTAACCCTCTTGGATTGATTGCGG
>JAFEGU010000367.1 GCA_018239725.1 Verrucomicrobiota bacterium
AAAATTTTCAAGGCAAATAAGATGATATTCTCACCTTATCCGCACAAGCTTTACTTCGCTTGCACGTCACTTCTCTTCCACTGTCAAAACATCTTTGCAAGGTCTTCAGCCTTTGCTTTTCCTTTTGCTTTCACCGTTCATTCAGTTATTCTCAAAAGGAAGTCAAGAACATACAAAATGTCCGCAATTTTCCGCAAATGCTATTTCAAATTTTCCTGTTTTTTTCAGACGTTTTTCACTGATTTCCCCTATGAAAACAAAATAAACGCGATTTTTTTTGGGAGTGTGTTTTTGATCGTTGAGGTCAGGATCAATCTTTAAGATCAGATTGAAAACCTCGCATGTGCGGCAAACTGTTCTTTTAGACGATGTACCGATCCCATGGACCATACCTTTCTCGTACAACTCCTCGGGGGATAGAAAGGGCTATTGCCGCAAGTCCGACGAGGACTGCATTCCACCCTGCCGCCAATGATAGATCGGAGCCGATTATCGGCAAGATGACCAACAACAGTCCAAATAAACTATTGACAAACCGGGCTATCCGATAGACTTCAACCATCGAGACTACGGAGAAGGTGATCATAAAGGGTCCAATGATGTATTCAAGCGTGGCCAAGGTCCCAATCGCTGAATAGAGATAAGGGCTCAACATCAGGTATGCGCCCAGGATTGCCAGCAATGCCAAGTTCCAACAGGGATAAAATCCCCAGGCCATTTTCTCTTTTTTGCGGTTTCTTGGCCTTGCGCCTAGGTCTGGGCCATTGAGCTTCTTTCCTTTCCAGAGGACCTTCCAGAGAGAATCCCCTTGCGCGACAGCTTTTTTAAGGAAGCTGACCGTTGCAATAATCTCAGATCCTGAAAGGAGGATCATCATCAGCATGCAAGCTGCTGTCGCCAAACACCAGCCGCACCATGCTCCAACAACAACTGGCTGGAGGATGATCAAGACGATGCTGACAAGGCCGACAGGGACTACAAGGATACCGAATGAAAAGACAAGCCAGGGCATGGTATGCCATCGGCGGGAGCCGCCATGCCAGCCTAGCAAAAATTCCATCGTGTACACAAATGCGCCGAGGCCCGCATCGGAAACGGGGAAGTCATGCGAGATCTTCGAGGTGATCACACGCAGCGATCCGTTATTGAAAATAGGATCCCACATTTCATCGATATATCCGAGCTGATATACAGCTAAGTATCGGGAAAATGTCCAACAAAGCATGGCCAGTCCCACAGTCACGATCCGAGGAAGCCAGCTGGAGGGGTTATATGACCATCCTTCTGGTATACCCGATCCTGCTTCGCTCTCAGCAAAGCGGTTGCTTGTCAAATAAAACGATAGAGCGATAAGAATGATGCCGATCAGGGTATCATTGAGGTAGTTCAAGGAGGTTGGCGCCCAGAAAACAAGGGGGGCCAACTGCAGCCAAACGCCTAAGCCTGCAATCGACCAGCCTGACCAGACGCGGCGCGGGGCTAATGAAAGGACGCTAAGAACGATGATCAACATCCCTGTCAAGATATCGCTGCAAAGAAGAGCTTTGCTTTTAAATTCAAAGGTTAGTGGAATGGCGATCAACCAAAAGCCGATCGCGATACAAAGCAGAGCTACTTTCTTTTTGTTCTCATCCATTTAGGCTACCCATGCAAACGGTTTTCATCGTACCAAGTCGTATGGTCTTTCTGGACTTCTCGGGCCCAAAGCGGGATCGTGTCTTGCAGCCGATGTTTGGGCTCCCATCCCAAAAACTTTCTTGCACGGGAGATATCAAGGCAATAATGGTCGTCGGCGAAATCGATCATCCAGGGTTTGATGAATGACTTCTTTACAAAAGGAAGGTGCTCTTGGAACCAGGCGCCCACTTTTGCAACGCGCTTTGGAATGCTCCATGTCTTCCATTCTTTTTTGTGGATAAGCCTTTGCATCTCCCGTTGGATCGCTTCATAGCTCATCGTCTCTGGTTCTCCGATCAGCAAGGTGAGCTCGGATGGAAGTGTCTTCCGTTTCTCTACGCACAGCCAAATCGATTCGATCAGGTCGTCCATATGGACAAAGGATGCGCCGTGCGATGTGTCTCCTGCAAACAGATGCCCTTCCAGTTGATTTTCGTAAATCCTCTGAAGCTGGTTTGAAAGAGGGATTGAATGGCAATCATCATCATAGACCCCTGCAATCCGTAAGATAACGCTTGGAATGTTGCCTTTTTCCTTGCGGATAAGATCTTCGGTCTGCACTTTTGAAAGAGGGTATCCCCATGCTGTCGATAAGGGGGAGTCTTCTGTGATTTTTTCTCCAACGGCGCAAGGCTGATGGGCTAGCATGGAACTGGAAAAAATAAACTGTTCGACGTCGAACTCTTGGAGCTTTTTTAACAGGTGCTGCGTTCCTTTGACAGTGATCCGGTCATATTGGGAGCTCCATCTGCTATTGAAGCTATAATAGGCCGCAAGGTGGATGAACGATGCGATTTTCCCACCATAGTTCTTCATCACATAATCCATAGCCTCCTTGACGCTTTCTTCCGATGCCATGTCCATTAGAACAAATTCGACATCGGGAAGATGACCTGTTAACATCACATCAAATCCGACGATCTGATATTTTTCAGAAAACCGTTCTGCAGCTTTAAACCCTATCCGTCCGCTGCAACCTGTGATTAGGACTACCTCGCGCTCTGCCATATGCCTCCATTCTTTCAAATTTTCACTTTACAGTTTTTTCCAAATTTTGCAACTGGCTCTTTTTCTGGACTGTGGACTATAAAGCTATTACAGTCAGCTTTTCGTTCTGAATGGGTAAAAAATGGACAATCAACGATTATTTTTTGGCGTGCAGGTCGAAGCGCCATGGCCGCATGAACTGCCTCAAGGAAGGATCCTTGCGGAAGATGTAAGGCATATCACCGTTGCATTCCTAGGCAACGGCAATTTTGCCAATCTCCATAGCAATCTTACTGCGATCCCTTTGCCCGATTTCAAGATCGGATTTGCGGCAATTGCAGACAACCTCATCTTTTTGCCTCGTGAGACACCGCGGGTCGTCGCTGCTACCGTCCATTGGCTCAATGGGTTCCATTCACTCCTCGATTGGCAGCAATTGCTAGTCCAATGGCTTATATCTTTGGGATTCCACATGGACAAACGCCCCTTTTTGCCTCATATCACCGTGGCAAGAAGACCATTTGATCCCGATTCCTGGAAAAAAGCCTTCCATCCCCTTCCTTTTGTAGCCAAAGCTATCCATCTCTATGAGAGCTTGGGCAATCTTCAGTACAAACCGATATGGACTCATCGATTGATTCCCCCTTTTGAAGAATTGGACCATACGGCCGATATCGCATTCCTGATACGA
>JAFEGU010000368.1 GCA_018239725.1 Verrucomicrobiota bacterium
ACTTTACTTTTTCTCGAAATTCTGTGTAAACTAGCACATATTTTTATGTCTCATTATTGAAGTAGTTTTTTGAATAGGAGTGACTTTTTCATGGCCTCAGTAAAGAAGAAGCGTCGAGCTAAGATAGCAAAGCACAAAAGAAAGAAACGACGACGTCGCGATCGACATAAGAAGTAAGAAAGTTAGTTAATTTTCTTTTCCGTTATTTCAATGTAAAAAGCTTCATCTCTTTGAAAAAGATGAGGCTTTTTGTGCTTAAGAATTTTTATTACCATGTGGACTTATCCAGAAGAATATGATGTCATCGTTGTAGGGGCCGGCCATGCAGGCTGCGAGGCTGCGCATGCTTCGGCAAAAATGGGCGCAAGCACCCTGCTGTTAACGATGAACCTCGATACGATCGCCAAAATGAGCTGCAATCCAGCTGTAGGCGGGACTGCCAAGGGGCACATCGTCCGCGAGATCGATGCGCTTGGCGGAATCATGGGCAAAGTGACCGATCAAACAGGGATCCAGTTCCGGATGCTCAACGCCTCAAAAGGCCCAGCCGTCTGGTCGCCAAGGGCCCAAGCCGACAAGTTTGCCTATGCCGCTGCAATGAAGCATCGTCTGGAAAAGGTTCCCAATTTATTCATCAAGCAAGGGACTACCGAATCGCTCATCGTCGAAGATGGAAAAATCCTCGGCGTTGGGACCTTGGAGGGGATCGCCTACCGAGGAAAAACTGTGATTGTCTCTTCGGGGACTTTCATGAGGGGGTTGATCCACATCGGCAGCACCCATTTTGCAGGAGGAAGGGCCGGAGATAAGCCCTCCGTCGGACTTTCTGCGCATCTAGAGGCACTTGGTTTCCGCTTGGGAAGACTGAAAACGGGCACCCCACCTCGGATCAACCGTCGGAGCGTCGATTTTTCCCAGCTCGAAGAGCAGCCAGGAGATACTGGGGTCCGCTTTTCCTACGACGAGCCTGAAGGCCCGGGACTTCCCCAGGTGCCCTGCCATATTACCTATACTAATGGTGAGACTAAAAAAGTGGTGTTGGAAAACCTCCACCACAGCCCCATGTATTCAGGACAGATCAAAGGGATAGGCCCCCGTTACTGCCCCTCCATCGAGGACAAGATGGTCCGCTTTGCCGACAAGGAAAGGCACCAGCTATTCCTTGAGCCTGAAGGACTTGGAACAGAAGAGATCTATGTCAACGGGATCTCCTCCTCCTTGCCATTCGATGTCCAGCTTAAGATGCTCCATACGGTTGCCGGCTTGGAAAAGGCCGAGGTGATGCGCCCTGCTTATGCGATCGAGTACGACTATGTAAAGAGCGGACAGCTGCAGCTCACATTAGAGACCAAGCTGATCGAAGGGCTCTTTTTTGCCGGGCAGATCAACGGGACGACAGGCTATGAAGAAGCAGCGGGCCAAGGACTGATCGCCGGAATCAATGCTGCTTTAAAGGTAGCAGGCAGGCCTCCTCTGATCTTGAAACGTTCGGAAGCTTATATCGGTGTTATGATCGATGAGCTGATCTCTAAAGACCTCGACGAACCTTACCGGATGTTCACAAGCCGGGCGGAACACCGCCTCCTGCTGCGTCAAGATAATGCCGACCTGCGCTTACGCAAGTTCGGCTATGAGGTTGGACTTGTCGATGAGGCCCGCTACCAGAAGCTTACCGCCAAAGAAAAAACCCTGCAAGGGGAGATCCACCGTTTTTCGAAAAGCTTTAAGCAAGTGGGTGGAAAAGGGTATTCCCTGGCCCAGCTCCTCTGCCGTCCTGATTATTCCTATGCAAGGATGCAGCTCGAATTTCCAGAAGCTATAATAGACCACGGCGTTGAGATCAATTCCCAGATCGAGCTTTATCTGAAATACGCAGGCTATATTGAAAGGCAAGCCAATGAAGCTGCCAAGCTTGAATCGATCGAGACAATTGCAATACCGCCAACATTCAATTTCCGCGAAGTCAAGGGATTGAGCAATGAGGCCAAAGACAAGCTCTGCCGAGTCCAGCCTGTCAATCTCGGCCAGGCATCAAGGATATCCGGCGTTTCGCCTGCTGATATCTCCGTATTGATGGTCGCCCTTAAAGCCAACCTTCATAACGGTCAGCTTGCGCAAACTTAAGGCGGAGGTTTTCCGCTTGTTCAAGAGCATAAGGATGTTTTGTCTTGAGCAATGCTGCAAGGTTTTTCTGCCACTCCCAGCTCCTCTCGGTTAGTGAATATTCTTGTGTGCTGTAATTCTGTCTGTAAGCACCTTGGACAATCGGCTGGATCATTTGCTCGATAAAAATTTTGTCAAGCTCCTGATGGACACCCCAATATTTCTCTGAGAGTTCTTGATACATGCGCAGCACTTTCCTTTCCTGCTCGATTAATTGTTCTTCTTCCCGCTCGAATCCCCTTAGGTATGTCTCAGGCATTGAACTTAAATACTTCGTTAAAAAAGGCCTTGCGTACTGAATGAAAAGATCTGCATCTTGAGCATCCCGACTTGATAGGTTGCGAAGAAGTGCAATGATCGCATCAAAAGCGATTGCACTCTTATCGACGTTCTTTTCACGAGAATAGCTGTAAATTGGCCGGTTAGGGATACAGTATTCCATCAGCTGAGCGCCGCCACCTGTAACAAGCTCTTCAAACTGAGGATGTCCGCTGAATTGTTTGAGCAGCAATAATGTGGAGCCGAATTGTTGAACAAGTCCAGCAACTTGGGTTTTTTCATCGATTATTAAACAGCAGCTATTCGCATACGCCTTTTTAAGAAGTTCAATTGGCATCTTGGGTATCTGCATCAGGGTTTGGACGATCTGCGTTTTCAGTTCCTCGCCAACTGGGTCTTTAAGCGCTTGGATCATTGTTTCCATCGGCTTGTATTGGCCTGTTTCCGTGTAGGATATTAATAAGGGAAGGCTTTCCAAAAGAATCTGCGATCCCCATTTAGAAAGGTTTGGCGATTTCGCAGAACGCGCTATGGTTCTTGCAATATCAATCACAATGCAAAGTTCTTCTGAGCGATCTTGTGAAAGCGATCTGAAATGCTTCTCCACACTTTCTTTGCATTTGAACCCATTTCCACGCCTTAGCGCAAAGCTGGCAGATTTAAGCTCTGCAAGGACTGGATCGACCTTATGAACGATTTCAGATGGGGCATTAAGCATCCGCTTCAACATGCTGTGCTCGTATTCCATCAATTTCCCAGACCCGAGGAGCACTGCTTCAAAAAAATCTCTTTTGATTGCTCGGTTTACCTTAAGAAAATCGGTCAGACCTTGTTCCCTCTTTTGCTCTTGCAGCAGCGAAAGTCTTCCAGAGAAAAAGAGCATTTGCACGATCAGTTGCTGGATTTGGGAATCTGCCAAAGCCACCGATGCTCCAGCCCTGAAGCTGCCATCGCCATTTAACAAAGTAAACGGACATTTTTCCTGATACTTTTGGATCGCGCTTAAGAACCCTTGAGCCTCCATTGTGCTGAGCAGAAGCAGATAGGGCTTTTGAGACTTAGGATCAATGAAAAGCAGGGTTTCATAAGGGGTCTTTTGGAGCTTTTCAAAGAGATTCGATTGTCCTGAAACGGTTTCGATAAAATTATTGCTCACTAAAAACTCTGGTGAAAAGCAGTCGGAGAAAAAGGCGTAGTCGCCATGGGAGTTCATCACATCCGACATCCTTTGAAACATCGGTTCTACAGCTAAGCTTTCCGTAATGGGTGAAAGTAATTGATGCACAAGATCATCCAGGGAATCGAATTGCCAAGGCTTTTCATTAGCCTTTTGAAGTGTTTGATCCTTTGCTAAATCTTCTTGGCTTTCAAGATCAAGTTCGCTTAAATTATCCACCTTTTTTTCAATATCGGCAATCTTCTCCACTGTGTTGTCCTGTCCCTGAGACCGAGTGTCGATTTTAGGAGCAATGTAATGGACAGACATAACTGCGATCTCATCGAGCTCCATCCTTAACGCTTTGACCTTTTCTGGAGGCATATGGGGCTCGATCAAATCGATCTTGCTGCTGTAGGATTGGATCTGCGCTTCGATATACTTGTCCGCATCAATTGGTTTGGGAGTTCCGCCATATTGAGAGAAGAGCTCTTCGGTCATCGTCTTAATGAAAAATGTGCGTGCAGCAGCATAGAGGACTTCCTCTTCTTCCGGTTTACTGATATAGAGCTTGTCAAGCACATGCTTTCTTGCTGCGGCAGTGAGCTTCAATGAAAATGCCTTAAGATTGTCCTCTCGATCCCTGAGCAGGCCGTTGACCTCGCCAAAGAGCAAAATCTGTTCGATCGAAGGCTTTTCAACGATCTCAGCATCGATCCGATGAGCGATCAGCGGGATCAGGTCTTGAGAGATTACCCCCTCTACCCCTTGTTCTTCTAGGAGTCCGCGCATCCTCATATCGCCTTGAAGCTCATCGTTGATCACGGTCTGATCGCCGATCGTGTAAAATGCCTTCGCTCGAGGATTATGGATGATGTTCGCTCCTCTTGTATGAAACTGATCATAATATGTGAACAACTGCTGCTTTTTTAGCCCCGTTTTGGCAAATATTGTTTTCGCATCGGTCGATCCGATCAGGATCGGCTCAGTCCGTCCCTTCTTTAAACAGGCCAATTGATTTGTCGCATCGTCGTAGTATAAGATCCCTTCGATCGGACTTTGCTTAAGCTCTGAAAAATAGTCTAGGAATGAAGCCGCTACTTCGGCATTGCTATGACCTTTGAAATGAGCGCCGATATCGATGAATGCATGAAAAAGGTTTCTCTCCTCAACCTCTTTTTCTCCATGGACCTTCTTCATCAGATCTTTTGCTGTTTTCAGCTGAGGACTTACAGTATGGATTGTCCGATTGGCGCGGCAAAGCTTGTCGATCACCCTCCCATATGCGCCCTTATCAGGAACGATCCTCTTATCGGGGGCTTGCAAATAGGCGTGGGAAAAGATGAACAAGTTGGCAGTTGTTCCCGAATACCCTTGTTCCGAGTCGACGGCGCCGCTTAAGTTGGCTGTATTATTGTGGATCTGATCCCTATGGAATTCCAACTTTGGAAAAACGTGTTCATTGAGGTACTGGATGATCAAATGGGTCGACTCGGGAGTCTTGGCATTGAGCACCTTCTGGACCCTTTTCATCGCTTGCTGATCATTGGTCTGCAGCTTCATGAGATCAAGATCTTCTTCTCCCGATCCTTCAACGGCTCTTTTGAAGAACTGCACAGCTTGCGTCTTGTCAAAGACGGTGCTATTCTTAGCCTCCATTTTCATGGAATCGATCCCGATCTGTCGGCTCTCGATGATGGCAAGTTTTTGCAATGACTCAACAATCGCCTTTGCTTGGTTTTTGTCGATTCCCGTGCTGACATAAAGCTGCAATGTTTTGTTGACCAGTTCCCAAGCGTGGGCGATCTCAGCGCTTTCATTCGGCGTGCTGGCGCAAATATTGGGCTTTGCAGCTAGGTAATCAGGATGTTCCTTCGATCTGCCAAAATGCTCATTTGCGCTATACTTCCAACAGGATGGGAGCCATTGTGCGATCTCTTGACGGATCAAGGCGATCCTTTCCACGGCGTTCCTATCCTGTTCGCTTCCTGAAGAGTTCAAAGCAACAATCCACTTTGGGACTTCACTGGTTGGATTTAATAAATAGTCGCTCAAATCGCTAATCTGCTGCCCATCGCAAACAAGCCCTAGCCCCAGGTGCTGGCACCAGAGGGGATTGGATTGGATGGCATGG
>JAFEGU010000369.1 GCA_018239725.1 Verrucomicrobiota bacterium
TGGACAAAATGTGGAAGGGATCTCGCAGACTTCCTTGAGGTCTCAGATCGGCGTTGTATTTCAGCAAAGCCCCTTGTTCAACACAACGATACGGGAAAATATCCGGTTGGGCAGAGAAGACGCTACCGATGAAGAGGTCGAACAGGCTGCGCGGGCTGCGGAGATCCACGATTTCATCATGAAGCTTCCCCAGGGCTACGAAACTCCTGTCGTTGAATATGGAAGCAATCTGTCTGGAGGGGAGAAACAACGGCTGGCCATTGCGCGGGTCTATTTGCGCAAGCCTAGCCTCATCTTGTTGGATGAGCCGACCTCTTCTTTGGACCTGATCGTCGAAGCCCAGATCAATTCGCTCATTGCAAAATTAGCCCATGAACGCACTGTGGTCTTGGCAACGCACCGGTTGGCCTCGCTGCAGGATATCGATTATATCTATGTGGTCGATAAAGGAGAGATTGTCGAGCAAGGAACACATGAGCAATTGATCCATTAAAATGGTCTCTACCACAATTTATGGAAAAAGCAGCATGGGGTCGTTTTAGACGAAGAGGGGAACAAGCAGCATATCGAGATCGGATTCTTAAGAAACATTCCTCTGCTCAGCGATATACCGGACCAGCTCCTCAGCAGACTTGCGGATGAGTTCTATATCGAATGGGCAAATCCTGGGCAAACGGTCTTTAAGAAGGGAAGCGGCGGAGACAAATTTTATCTGATCGCTCGGGGAAGGGTCGAGCTGCGCAATCCAGACTGCAAGCCGGAAGATTCTTTGATCGGCGTGTTGGAAGATGGGGACTACTTCGGGGAAGCTGCTCTTTTAAAAGATTCTGTGCGCACTGAGGACGTCCTTGCGAGGTCCCACTGTATCTTTCTCGTCCTCCACTCTTCTCAATTCGACAAGATCATCTCCACAAGTCCTGAAGTGAAGAAGGGCCTCGAAAAAAAACTAGGCCGAAGGAACCATTCCGTATCGTCTTAAAATCGCTTGGCGCGCATTGTTTGCGCACCTGTCGTCAAGAGGTGGCAAACTAAAGGGGGCCTTGTATTTGTATTCCAGTGCTTTTTCGATCAACCAGTCCGCTAAGAACGGATTCTTTGGAAGAAGCGGACCGTGCAAGTAGGTCCCGATCATATTTTGATCTACTATGCCCTCCGTTGCATCTTGGCCATTGTTTCCTGACCCTTTAAGAACGGCGGACAAGGGCTCTGCTCCATTGAGCTGTGTGGCGCCCCCATGGTTTTCAAAGCCTATCAGAGGAGGGAGATGTCCGAGTTTTTTTTCCAAATCATCGCGCAGCGCCGTAGCTGTAATCTCGGTGATGATGTTTCCAACGAACCGATTCGATTTTTGTCCCTGATGGAGTGTAAAGAAATCGAGAAGTCCAAGGCCTTTAAGAAGCTTGCCTTCCGATGTTTTGTAATACGAGCCCAAGAGTTGGAAAAGGGCGCATGTGAACAGGGCGGGTGCGCCGTCGCGTATTTTTTCCTTCAGGACCGACTGTTTTGCTTGAGAGAGGTTTTTCATGACGATTGCTTGCTGCCGGTCTTGGGCACCCCCTCCTAAAAAGAGATCGGCTTTTTTCCATGACTTAGAAGAGGATTTTTCATCGAGGGCAAGTATTCGGCAATCGATGCCTCTCCACTGCGCCCTTCTGTACAAGCAGGTGAGGTTGCCCCGATCTCCATAGGTGCTGAGCAAGGCTGGGAAAAGCCAACCGATATGAATTTCCATTGATCTTAGAATGTAATCGACTCTTCTTTGTAAATATTTTTTTCTCTATAACATAGATATGGGCGATGAAAAAGATTTTTTTTTATATCGTGCGCAGGCAAGTGCTTCGAATTCGGACTCTGCGAAACAGAGCCAAATCGAAGCTTTGCGTTGCGACAGTTTTTCTGAAACGGGTGCTGAAGAGATTATCAAGAAGCAGCCAGTTCGTCTGCAAATCGGTTTAGCAGCTGCTCGTCTAGCAACCTTTTTTATCCGTCTGCTTAACCTGGGCAGCGCTAGCAACTTTCCTGGAAGGATCGCCTCTGCCATTTACCCTGGCGTATTTCAAAGCTTGTGCGGCCAGATCAAAAAAGGGATCATTCTTGTAACTGGAACAAATGGCAAAACGACCACATCGCTTTTGCTTGCAGAAATGTTCATGTCCTACGATGTTGTTCACAACAAAACAGGGGCTAACTTTGAAAGCGGCCTTGTCACGGCCATGTTGGAAAAGACAAGGCTAAATGGGCAATTGGATGCAGACTTTGGTATCTTTGAAGTCGATGAACTGGCGCTTACGACTATTTTAGATCGGTTGCAGCCGTTTGCGATCGTAGTCTTAAACCTTTTTCGCGACCAGTTAAGCCGCTATGGAGAAATCCAAAATATCTTAAGGGCGTGGGAAAATGCAATGGCGCATCTGCCTTCGAGCATGCATCTTTTTCTGAACGCAGACGATCCTGCTGTGTGTCATCTTGGAGAAAAGCTTCCCCAGAACGTTACATACTTTGGCCTGAATGAGCCCGAGCGGTATTTAAGCTCAGTGCCGCAAGCTGTCGATTCGATCTATTGTCCGGTTTGCGATAAACGGCTTGCTTATTCTGGATATTATCTTTCTCATTTAGGCGATTATTCCTGCACCCACTGCTCCTTCAAGCGAAAAGATCCTTTGATCTCAAGCAGCGATTGGCCGCGAGTTTCCTCCGATGTTTACAACAAGTATAACACGGTGGCTGCTGTTTCAGTGGCTAAGCAAGCTGGTATTGATGACGAGGCGATCCGGTCTGCAATCGCTAATTTCAAGCCTGCATTCGGCAGAGGAGAGTTCTTGTCGATCGATGAAAAAAAAGTGGTCCTTCTCCTCTCAAAAAATCCTGTTAGCATGAACGAGATGATCAAGCGGACGTGCAGGATGATCAAAAAAGAGGATGTCGAAACGATCCTTTTGGCTCTCAATGATGAAGAAATGGACGGAACAGACATCTCCTGGATCTGGGACGCAGACATCGAGCTTCTTGCAGCTAAAGAAAAAACAATTGTGTTGAGCGGCTCAAGAGCGCATGAGCTGGCACTGAGGTTTCAATACTGCTTTAAAGAAAATGATGGGGAAAGAAAAATCCATGTTGAAGAGGATTTGGAAAAGGCGGTGGCGGTTGCTATGAAAAACACGCCCAAGCATTCGACCCTTCCTATTCTTCCAACCTATTCTGCCATGCTTCAGATCCGAAAGGTCCTTCTCGGACGGCAAATTGTTTAGAGATATTCTCTAAATCGCCTTGAAACGAAATCAAGATATACTGCTGACGATTCACTTGTACAAGCGATTTTGCCTTTTGCGCCCTAATTTTACAGTCTTAAGAAGCAGGACGTATGGCGCAGCTGCATACTTCCAATGCATGGGGCTTTAAAGGGGTTTTGAACAAAACCCGCAATTAGAGACGTTCTCTGAATTAGAA
>JAFEGU010000036.1 GCA_018239725.1 Verrucomicrobiota bacterium
ATATTGAAAACGGTCAGCTGATTCATAACTTAAAAGGTCACAAACGTCCCATCAGCAGCTTAAGCGTAAAAGATGGAATGCTCTTTTCTGGTTCGTATGACCGGACCATCAAAGTCTGGGATCTTGGAACTGGACAGCTACTTCAGAGCCTGGACAGCCATAAAGGCCTTGTGAGCTGCTTAAGCGTAAAAGATGGGATGCTCATTTCAGGTTCGTCTGATAAGAAAATTAAAATCTGGGATTTTACTCCACGTTCTACTTGAAAATCGCCTGATTAGAACGATAGAAAAACTCGATGGTCCGCTTTTTTGGATCCCGAGGAGAATTTTTGACAAAGTCAGATCAAAACTTTATTAAATGGGGAGTCTCATAGTGAATAGGTATGAGAGACAAGGAGGATTGATAGGATAAAGTCATTTAATTCTCCCCAGGCCTCAAAAAAGGGCTTAAACAGTCCCTGTGGTTGTTTGTCCTGGAAACAAGAACCTACCCAATTCTCGCAAGAGTTGCTCATTGCGATCAGTGTGGTGGATAAAGTATTGCGCAACTCGCCTTGCACCCATTGCATCTACATTTCCATTGCCTTGAGTTTCTCTTCCAGTCCTTAAGTTGATCCCGTTGTCAAACGACCTCATCGCATAGACAGGAACTGCTCGATTTGCGCTCGTGTTGTTCAGAAAATGGGTATCAACACTTAATTGGACCTCTCCATCTAAATTTTGAGTTTGAAGAACTTGTCTTAGCACACGCTTTGCTTCAGCTTTGAATTCTGTAAGGTCTGCAGCAACATCACTGTGCGGCATAGCGAGGAGCTCATTATTGAAACGAATGGTGACCAGTGCTTTAAGAGGAAATGTTAGATCGGTCTGTTCGAATTGGATGTCGATGAACCGATCCCCTTTCTGAATCAATCTTTCATGAGTAATTGCCGTTTCGGAAGCTGCCTCTGTTTGACTTGCCCTTGCGCCAAAACAGCTCAAGAATATCTCCTTGATCCAATTCACGAAGCTTGTGAAACAACCGCATAGGAACGAAGGGGCTTCAG
>JAFEGU010000370.1 GCA_018239725.1 Verrucomicrobiota bacterium
GCAATCGATGAAAAGACGGTCAATTCGTCGAGATAGTCCTTCGAAAAATGAAACTGGAGGTGTTGGTTGTTAATGATGTCTAAGATTTCGCGGGCGGTGCGCACCATGGCGCTGGCATTTTTTTTAGATTGATCCCCTTGGATAAACGACTCTTTGAGCTGTTTAAAGCGGATCATGAGCTCTTTAAGATGCTGCTGCATTTTCAATTGGTCTTCCGTCGCCTGGATCAGCCGCTCGGCCACTGCCACCTCGTCCTCATCCGTAACAGGCAGCGCGGTCTTTAACAGGGAAGACTGAGGAATGACAACGGGATGGGTCGGCTCAGCAACCCCTGAAAGAGGCGCCAGTCCTAAAATAACAAGGATCGTCTTGCGAAAGAGGTTCATGCGAAAAACTTAAAACCAAGGAAATTTGTTGTTAAAAGCTGTCCTCCATCCTACTGCCGCTAGGACTTAAGCTGAAAAACCGCTCTTCCTTAACCTCTCCGAACGACTCAGCCTATTTGGCCAGGGTAGTCGTCACTGAAGGCTTAGGTTTTGCTGGCTTTTTCTCCGACATCGATTTCTTGATCAGAACCAAAATCAGGCTTAATGACAAGGGAAATTTCCTCAAAAAATTTCACTCTCTATACGAGACCTGGCCACTTTGGCAAGGCCACGCAACGAACAGCATTTTTAATGCTCCCGTTTGATAAAAGCAGATAACAGAATCGTCTATTTTCGTCATTTCGATCCACAAAAATCTATCCGTTTCCTATCCGTTTTTTATAGGGATCCTTTTTTTCTTTACCTCTTTGCCCTTGGCCTTGGCAAAGGTCACTTTTAAAACCCCGTTTTTACAGACTGCTTCCGGCTGCCGGCTCTCGTCAACATTGCCCGGGACAGCTATACGATAGGAAAAAGAGCTGGTGGCCTTTCGATAGTACTTTTTCTTCTTATCTTCCGTCTCTTCCTTCTTCTCCCCTCTAATCCAAAGGACTCCTTTTTCAAAGCTCATCTCGATCTCATCCGCTTTAATGCCAGGGACTGAAGCCTCGATATAAACATTTCTTTCATCTTCCGAGACGGATAGACCGGATGCATCGGTGAAATGCTGGAGCATCCCCTCAGCCTCTTCGCCAAACCCCATCAATGAAAAGGGAAAGCGTACGTGAGGAAAAGAAAAAGGAACGTAACGAGTTGGTTTCTCAGGCATAGAATTAGACCTCCATAAAAATAGACACACAACAACCATAATTAAAATTATAATTTTGTCAACGCGTCCTAAATTGCAATTTTAAGCCAAACAGAGTAAAATAGATCTCCTGGGAAACCTCGATGAATGGATGATGTACGGGCGTTCAAATTCAAATTTCATTTAAGACTTATCCCGACAAGCCTTGAACTCGACTTTGCACATGTTTGGTCCGCGTGACTCGAGATATTTGTTCTCGAGGGCGTTTATTTAAACGGGAAGGGGATTTTTAACCCCTTCCCGTTTAAATAAATCGACCAGTTCGGCCTCCGGCCGAACGTCGGGAGCAAATAGACGGGGCAAGCGGATCAAAAAATGTGCAAAGTGGAGTTGAAAGAAATACACTGATCCCCTAGCCTTGTAACGACGTCGTTTAAGCATAGGAATTTCAACATGTTTGGTCTTTTAAAAAAAGTTTTCGGCACCGCTCAAACCCGCCTTCTAAAGAAATACGCTAAGATCGTCCAAGAGGTCAACCGGATCGAAATCGGCCTGCAGAACCTTTCCGACGATGAGGTGCGCAATAAAACTTTTGAATTCCGCCAGCGCCTAAGCCAAGGAGAGCCTCTCGACAGCCTCCTGCCTGAAGCCTTCGCCGTCGTCAAAAACACCTGCCGCCGCCTATGCGGAACCCAAATCCACGTCTCCGGCTACGACCAGCATTGGGACATGATCCCCTACGACGTCCAAATCCTTGGCGGTATCGCCATGCATTATGGCGCGATTGCAGAAATGCAGACGGGCGAGGGTAAAACGCTCACCGCATCGATGCCCCTTTACCTGAATGCGCTGACCTCGCAGCCTGTCCAC
Organism: Verrucomicrobiota bacterium; assembly: GCA_018239725.1. Classification (GTDB taxonomy): domain Bacteria; phylum Chlamydiota; class Chlamydiia; order Chlamydiales; family Rhabdochlamydiaceae; genus Acherontichlamydia. The sequence continues at coordinate 2,044 of JAFEGU010000370.1, forward strand.
CTTGTGACCGTCAACGACTATCTGGCCCAACGCGACTGCGAATGGATCGGCGAAATTTTCCGCTGGCTTGGACTGACCGTCGCATCGCTGACCAACAGCTCCCCGCACCACTTGCGCAAAAACATCTACGCTGCAGATATCGTCTATGGAACATCCTCCGAGTTCGGCTTCGATTATCTGCGCGACAATTCCATGGCGCAAAGCAAAGAAGACCAGTGCCAGCGCGGCCACTATTTTGCTATCATCGACGAGGTCGATTCGATCCTGATCGATGAGGCGCGTACGCCGCTCATCATCTCAGGACCATCCGGCGTTTCCCGCCAAATGTATGACGAACTTAAAGACGATGTGGCCAACCTCGTCCGCCATCAGCGCGACCTGTGCAATAAGCTTGCCACCGAAGCGCGCAAGGTCCTTGAAAAGTTCGACCGCTTTTCCGAGACTCCCCAAGAGAAAAAGCTGACCAAGGAAGAAGACCTCGAAGAAAAAGAAGCCTTCCGCAAACTGTGGCTCGTCGGCAAAGGAACCCCTCAGAATAAAATCCTCAAAAGGATCCGTGAAAATCCCAACCTGCGCGCCAACATCGAGAAATGGGACACCTACTTCTATTCAGAGCCCAATAAAGAAGAGAGGCAAAAAACGCTTGCCGAACTCTATATCATCGTCGATGAAAAAGCCAACGAGTTCGAACTGACCGACAAAGGGATCCATTCGTGGATTGAAGAGACGAAAAAAACAGCATCGACCGATGACTTTGTCATGCTCGACCTTGGCGACGAATACGCAAAGATCGACCAGCAGGCAGA
>JAFEGU010000371.1 GCA_018239725.1 Verrucomicrobiota bacterium
ACCTCTTCCGGAGGAAGTCCGATCCGCACAGGGATCCTTTGGACGATCTTGATCCAGTTGCCCGTTGCGTTCTGCGGAGGGAGGACGGAAAAGACGCTTCCCGTGCCGCCGCCGATCCCGATCACTGTGCCGTGGAACGGAACGCTCGATCCCCACAGGTCGGCATAGACCTCGACTGGCTGGCCGATCCGCATCTTGGATAACTGGACCTCTTTAAAGTTCGCGTCGACCCATACCTGATCGAGCGGGATGATTGCGAGCATCGGCTCTGAAACTTTCACTTGCTTGCCGACCTGGACATTGCGTTGGGCGATCAGGCCTGTTACCGGCGATAAGATTGTGCACCGGTTCAAGTTGACGTAGGCCTCTTTTAGCTTCTCTTTTGCAAAGAGGACTTTGGGATGGGTCTCAACTGTCGTGTTTTCAATTTGTGCAACAGCTGAGATGTATTGGTGCTCTGTTGAAACGAGGTCGGCATAGGAAGCTTGCAGGGCAGCAGCAGCATGCTCCAAATCTTCTGTCGAAACCGCTCCTTCCTCAATGAGACCTTGCCGGTGCTCGAAGTCTTGTGCGCTTCGGATAAAGATCGCCTTGTTTCTGGCAATGTCGGCCCGCAGCTGCTCCACCTTTTCAAATAGGGCGACCACATCGCGAATCGCATTGCCGAGGTCTGCGCTCGCTTTATCCAGTGCAATCGTCGCATCTGTTTTGTCCAGCTCGACTAAAATTCTTCCCTTAACGACATAATCGGTGTCATCTGCTGTGATCGCTGTCACGACGCCCGAGACTTGAGGCGTTAGGAAGACCATGTTGCCGCCGACATAGGCATCGTCGGTGTACTCATAGAACCTACTATAGAACCAATAGTAGCAAAAATAGGCTGCGCCAAGCACCGCTAGAACGGCAATCGAGTTGATAAGGACTTTTTTTGCCTTGCCATTGTGTTGATGAGAGGGTGTTATTTCGCTGCTCATGAGCGCACCTCCTGATCATCCGTGTGGTTGATAGGAGTCAAGCCGGCCAGCTCTTTCTGAGCGCCCGCTTCGTATCCTCCTCCAAAGGCCTTGATCACCTTGAGGACAGCAAGCAGGTAGTCCCGGCGCAAGTTGACCGTTGAAAGCCTTTGGTTCAATACCTCTTCTTCCATATCGAGGACGCTGAGGTAATTACTGATTCCTTTTTCGTACTGCAGCTGCTTGAGCCGGTATTGGTCGACGGCGACATCGAGTGTCGAGAGCTGAATGTCGAGCTCTTGAAATTTTGTCCTAAGCAAGACGAGCTGGTCGGCGACATCTTTGGCCGCATGCAGCAGCAGATCGTTATAGGCGAACACAGCTTCATTGTAGCTTGCGACTTTAGAGCGTAAGTTCGCCCGCAGTCTTCCTCCCGTAAAGATGGGCAAGTGGAGAGCAGGCTCTAGACCTCCCATGTGGCTGGACCATTTGAACAAGTCGTTAAAGGCCAAGCTCTCAAGGCCGGCAAATGCCGATAAGTTGACATTCGGATAGAAATCCGCTTTTGCCACGCCGATCTCTTTTGCTGCCGATTCGACCTTCCAGATCTGCGCTTGCAGATCGGGACGCCTCGCAAGAAGATCGATCGAAAGATCAAGGGGAAGGGAAAAAGGCTGGTCGAAGGAAGCGGAAAGAGGCAAATGCAAGTCTGGGCTGTCAGGTCCTTGTCCGATCAGCATCTTGATCTGATTCTGATTGAAAGCGATCTCTCGTTCCATCGCGATCAACAGCTGTTCGACTAAATAGACATTTTTTTCCGAGTCCAAAACGGGAAAGTCGGGGTCGATTCCCCATACCAGACGGGATAGGGAAAGCTCGTATAGGTCGGATCGCTCTTTGAGCCTGTCTTTCAGAATGGACATGGCTGCAAGGTTGGCCTGCAGCTGGAAGTAGGTCTGGGCGATAAAGGTTGTCAGGACCAACTCCGCTTGGGCCTTTTCTGCAGCGGATGTCCTCATTTCTCCGAGGGCAGCTTGGAACCGCTTTCGGTTTTTGCCCCAAAAGTCAAACTCGTAGGAAAAGTTGAGCGTCAGGTCGATCTGGTTGACTGTCGCAGGGACGTTGATCCCTGGAGTGACGGGATAGAAGGAACGGACGAATCCATTTTTGCTGAAATACTGCCATTGCTCATCGTAGTTCATATCCAGCTTAGGAAAGAGGCTGGACCTTTGCTTTTTTGCCATTTGCTCGGCAAATTGGACCTTGGCCTCTGCTTGTTTGAGGTTAGGGCTGTCTTGCAAAGCGATCTCGATCAGTTTGTTGAGCTGCGGATCGTTGAACGATTCCCACCATTTGTCAGACGGCCACTCTCCGACTTCAAAGTCTTGCCCAGCAAGGGCAGTTTCCGCAACGTTCTTTAAGGAAATGGAGCTTGAGACCTGGGCAAGGTCATGGTCTGGAACAGAAGCGCACCCGCAA
>JAFEGU010000372.1 GCA_018239725.1 Verrucomicrobiota bacterium
GGGGAAACTGTCCGTAGATGAAATTAAAAGATCTTGCCTGATACACACATAACGTTGGCCAACTTTTAAAAAAGGCTTGCCTCTACATCGATTATCCAATACAAAATCATCCTTCAATATGCGAGAGACCTCATCAAGCGTTGCGTCAACACTTTTTGCTTCAAAAGCGAATATCTTAACGAGATCTTTCACACGGTCTCTATCAAGCTCGTCCTTCAGGTTATTGAATGAAACATCAAGCTCAATTTTCGCTGGTTTAGCTACCTTTACTGCAGTAATTAACATGAACTGGTAGGTTTCCCACTGAGATATTGTATAGCCAAGGTGGTGAATAAACTGCTCGTTGAAATAGGGGATGTCATACAAGTTTTTCGCTTTTGAAATAGCCGTAAAAGTTTCTGTTCCACCCCGATTTCTAGAATAATCTAAAGCAATGCCATTCAAATCCTTTTCCAAATAGAGAAGTAACTGGTTTGTCATTAAAAAAATCTCGGCTATCGGTAAAGCTACGCTCTGTTGACTTCCGGCAAAGGAAAGCCCTTTTTCTGACTCGTGAATGATATAGCAATATGCCTCTTGTGTTGTGAGTGGAATATTGAATGTCAGCAGTGTATTCAGGACATACAGAGCACTGTGAGAAAATAAATAATTGACCGTTTCTTCGTTATCTAAAGGAATAATAGCTTCAATAGTTTGTTGAGAGCAAAATTGCTTACGTAGATGACTCTCAGCTTCTGCCCAGGACTTATCATGCAATACACTGCTGATTTCGGCTAGGGTTTGTGCCAACTCCTGCAAAGGAGCTGTTATCAATAATCTTGCCAATGCACCTAATGCGGTTTCAAAGGAAAGTGGTTCTCTGTCTTGTCCTGTCAGTGTTACTACGTTGATTTTTTTGGAGGTGTTTGTGGAAGGCATTTACTGAACCGTAATTTGTCCATTCATAAGCATGGGTAGCACGTCAATGTTAGAGAATAGTTTAAAAACTAAAAGCGATATCCCAGGGGCAGAAGGAAAAGAAGCGTTAGAGAAACAAGCTCATTACGCGGATCGTTATGCGAATGCAATGAGACTTTTATTCGAATAAAAATAATGGATGAAGATCAGCCAATCAAAAAGAGTAGCTCCAAGATAATTACTTGGGCTGCTGCGTTTATCGTAGGTTTTTTACTCTACTTTTGATTAAGGTTTGCTTAGATCACTTTCTGTATACTGAAGATGATATCTTCAAAATCTTCGTCTGGGGCTCCATCATTGCATTTGTAGCGCATGCCGTTTTCTATGAGTTCTGCAACCATGGCAGCTCCCCCGGTCCAATAGTTGAGTTTGCAGCCCCCATTATCCCACGCGTTTCTTACGCTTAAGAGTCCTCTTTTAGGAAGAGATTTTGGAGGCTTTTTTGGGGATTTATCTTGAAAAAGCCTGACCAGGATCTCTTTTTTTGAAGGGTTTTCCCATAA
>JAFEGU010000373.1 GCA_018239725.1 Verrucomicrobiota bacterium
AGATCTTTGGAGATCGATTTTTCTCAAGAACAAAGGATCGCCAGAAGGTGGAAAGTAGGCTGAAATGCTTAATTCTGAACAAAATGATGAGAGCAGCAGCCTAAATGCGGGGAGTAGGGGCGACCACCACCTTATTTCGTTGCGTTGAAAGAGAATTTTTCAACACAGCCGACGAGTTCAGACAAATTAAAATACGTAAAAGGATCTGCGATAAACGCTTGTTCATGTAAAGCGAATAGTGCTTCTAATTCATCGTCTAAATGGAAAACAATGTTTTGAGTTTCAGTAAGCGTTAATGAGGCTGCTTGCCATTTTTCGATCATTGATGCAAGTTCAAAAAAGGGATGATGCTTATGTTGATTTGCCTTGGGCTCAGATACCTCACTTAAGATGGGAGTTGTAGACGCCGGCTGAGAAAAAGCAGTGGTTATGTGAGGATCGTGTGAAATATCAAGATCAGGAGTTAATGAAGGTGCAAGCGGGAGGGATAGCTCTTCTGTTGTTTCTGGATAGCTTAGAAGTTTCGGTCCTGGCAAAGCCTGTCTTATATGCAACGCTGCAACTAAGCGGGAAACCTTAACTAAGGCATTATTTGCTCCCCAATCTGAATCTTCCGTTATTGGTTTTGCGATTAGATAAATTTCATAGTAGATCCCTCTTTGTTTCTCTTGTGAAAGGGATTCGATTAAGGATGTCGCACGAGCTTTGATCTTTTCGTAGCTAAAATCAAAAATATTGTTTTTTACAGCTTTGATAGCTTTTAGCATGAGGGATAGGTCATCGGCAGCATGAGTTTCTCCCCAATTCGGAATCGTTTTTTTTGCTGGATTGTCAGAAAGTTGATAAATTAGGGATGCAATGGATTTTCTAAGGTGATCATCAAGTGCATTAAAAGTCTCTAAAACGGCTTGTTGATCGGGAGCAATCGTTTGAGCATTCATCCGCTCCACAAGATCGTATAGATAAAAAAAGGATCCTGGATTTTCAAATAGCGCCGATTCATGGGGATTGAATAGTTCTTTTGATTCAGGATCTAGTTCAATTCTGATCTTTTGAGCCCCATTGATTGTAAGTTTTCCCGCTTTCATGTTCTCAATCATTAGAGCAATCTCAGTCAGGGGATGTCTAGTTTGAAGAAACTCAAATGGTTCAAGGGATTGCATGGCCATCGGACGAGAAGTCGAAAGGTTAGGAAGAGCAAAAGGGCCTTGTTCAGCACTTTCTTGAGCTTCAGAATGACGTATCCGATGAAGAGACTCATTATTGAGGTGGTAGGACAAGGTCTCTTTTGGGAAAAAAGAATCGGATGCTGCTATTGAAGAAACATCAGGTTTTTCATCGGATGCATCCTGGAGCATTTGCGATAAAGGGAGTAGGCTTTGATCGGATAGAGGGATTAAAGTGTCTATGATTTGAGCTTCATTTGGAAAAGTGCTGAGAATGCTATTTAAACGAATTGAAAAGCGAGGGTTAAGCATTACTTGGCTGCAATAGCAAAGCAAATTAAGATCTCTAGAAAGTTGCTGAGCATATCCGAACTTTTTGGAAAGCAAAACATCGACATCGACATCTTGAAGACTTTTACGTAAACAATCAAGAAAGCCCGTTAATTTATTGCCTTGTAGTTCAGAAAAGCGTTTATCCTTTTTTGAATGAGAATGTGTCAAAAATTGATCAAAAAACGCAAAGCCTGTGATTTGTATGTGCCGTTCTTTATTTGATACGATGTGCTTAAGGGCGCTTTCATCCAAATTCGCTAATATTCCAACTAACAAAGCGCGCAGATCATCACCTGAAATATCGGATGCCGTCTTTAGATTGTAAAGATTGAATATTTTTTTGACTATTTCCTCCCCATATAGTTCAGCAAGGAGTTTTTATATTGTTGTTTTTGGAATTTTTTCGATCTCATGAACAGGAGCCAAATCCTGATTGCCAAAAGCTTGTGCGACCATTTGAATAGCTTCAGTTTCATAACTTGAGGAAATTAGAAACCGAAATGATTTTGCAAGAGCTTGAGTTGTAGTTGCTGTTGCCAAACAATTTGCAAGGACTTCAATTGCTAATGGTTCTGTTTCCCCTGAAACTGTCAGTTGATCCAGTTGAGAAATTGATTTAAGGGACTCATTCGAAAGATCGAATAAGACGCTATGCCAGTTTTTGGATTCTTTTTGTTGTTGTAGTCCTATAGGCAGTGATAGTGGGATGCTGTCAAGAACCGCTTGAGTTTTCCGATTGAGTTCCTCCATTTCGCACAAGAGGTGTTCAGTTGAATGTGCGGAGTCTTCAAGAGAAAGGTCCGAGCTTATTTGCGTCGGTTTAGAAGTTAGATGAGTCTTGGAAAGGATGTTCCATTGAGAAGTCAATTCGGCAATTTTTTTGTAAATTAAATGTCATAAGTTTTCGCTCCTG
>JAFEGU010000374.1 GCA_018239725.1 Verrucomicrobiota bacterium
AATAGGCGTTTCTGTTGCGTCGATTAAAACTACCTCATACTCAATGTCACTCTTTAGGAGGGCCTTGCGGCCGGGCAATGCGAAGTCTGGATGCTTGATTAAAGTGTCTTCAATCCACTTCACGATTTTATAGGCAGTACTTTCGCTGATCCCATAGCTCTGACTGATATGAAAATAGGTCCTATATTCCCGAATGTACTCGAGAGTCATCAGAAGCATATTTTGTATGCTTAATTTATTTTTTCTTCCGCCGTGAATTTTTTTGTTTTTATCGGACTGTTCTAAGATTAATACCATCTTCTCAAACGTAGTGCGTTTTACACCTGCTAGACGACGAAATTTTTCGTCGTCTAGCTCTTTTACTGTTTCGAATTTCACTTCTCCCCCATCACTGTTGGCGGACAAGTATACTCAAAAATTTAGTTTCGAAAGAAGTCTATTACACATGGCTTCTCTTCGACCTCGGCAGCAAAGACTCTTCAAAGGTTCAGTGGACCTTTGAAGAGCAACCTTAGCTGTAAACGAGGGAGAGCAAGGCGGGAAAAACGCTCTAGGGAACGAACCGGGCTGTGCGCCAGCCTTGTCAAATTCCAGTTTTTGCCTCCCGTGTATAAATATGAGTATAAAGTAAAATAGTGCATTAACCTGAGTTTTGGGTTCGAAGTTGTTGGTGTTACGAGAGATAAATAAAAAAATAGTGAAAAAGACCTCTGTCTGACGTAAAATTTTTGTTTGCAAGAACAAATCAAATCAGAAGAGGTCAAAAATGAGCGGTTTAGTCGAGCTATATTGTTCTGTCGATGATTTCTGGAAATTTTTCAAAACTGAATGGGATAAGCATCTCATTGATCGCACATGGCCACATGGGCCCAGGACACCTGCAAAGTCACCTCATAAGCCTCTCATCAGCGCTAGAGTTCGCTTAGGTCTACTCAGCTTCCGCAGATTGTGAAGATGCTTAGCATCGTGCATGAGCTGCCGCATCACGGCAGATGAGAACCCTTTTTTTCGATGATTCGGAACAGTGAACACCCCTCCTACTTGCCCTAAGTCCATTGCCTTGGCGTTGAGGTCTGCGATCGACACAAGCTCTTCCTGGAGAAATAATCCCCAGGCGATTTTCAATTTCACATCCCTTTCGAATTCCTCTCGGATCTCATCCATTGACTGTTGTGATGGGAGCTTCATCTCTTCGATATAGGCCATGCGCAAATCGATCCATTGCTCCCAATCGTCTATCTGAAGCAAACGGACATTGGACTGCGGTTCTAAGCACTGATGTTGAAGATCGGCCACATAAAGGACCTCTTTAGAAACATAGGTCTCTGAACCGATGATCCCTTTTTCTTTGAGGTAATGCCAAAAGGTACTGCAGAAGTTCCACTCTCCCAGCATGCCCGTGATCGGAATGTTCTCTTCCAGGCAGCTTTGCAGAACAGCTTCAAAAAATAAACGATCGGACCTTTCCGATTGAATGAGCAGCGTTCCAGCGCGAACAAGGCAAAAGACGGCGACCACCTTGCCGCCATCGCGCGCAAGCTTGTAGTTGCCCGAATAGGAAGGCTCTTCCAATGCAGGACCGTAAGTCTCCAGGTTGCTCATCAAAAAGAGAGAATAATCCTCGTGCGCCTTTAAAAAGACGATCGCCTCTCTTTGATCTGCAACCTGCTCAATCTGCATCATGGCGTACTGGCGACGCTGAGCGCAATACCGATCGTTGTCGGCTCTCCATTGAGGTCCCACTGCGTGCCGTTACTGCACTCGAAGATCACCTGCGTTCCAAGGACCTCATGCATGATGTAGTCCTTGTGCTGCTCAAAGG
>JAFEGU010000375.1 GCA_018239725.1 Verrucomicrobiota bacterium
CCTCTTGCCAATCGGACTGACGGAGAAACTCAAAGGCAAATTGGTGTTCTATCTCCACTATGGAACGCAATGCGCCAGCAGCCGCCAGTTTCCAATGAAGAGCTCTTTAGATTATTTTCTCAAATCGATGAGCCGACTCGCAATCGTCTTCTCGGCAGGTTATGGTATGAAAGCGGCGGTAAAACAAACTCCCATTTCGGCGGACCTGGCTGGGGAGAAAGGACTGTTCAAAACAATCCGCGCAGCTTAATGCCATTGCTTCAATTAGAAATCGAACATCTGCGCAATCCGACCGCATTCGTCATGATCGATCAAAAACAAACTGGAACTGATTTTAGAACAGGGTTTTACCAACTTTCAGCAGAACAGCAACGCAGATGCGCTGAAGACTTCTGCCGCTTTATTGCCTTAACAGGATACGACCAAGTTTCCATTGACCACATGAGCATCGTCGATGGAAAGATCAAGCTCCACAACTTGCCTCTGTATTCTGCTGACAATATACCAAATGCTAGAGCCAATGCACGCAACGCACTCAACTGGCTCGCTGGGCAGTGCTATAACGACGCTTTTCCCATCTTGCGCATTGCAGCTGAACAGCAAATAGCGATGTTGGATGAATCGAACATCGATTCTCCACAGACAATCCAACTCTACCGCGCATTTGCGAAACTAATGAAGGACCCTTCTGCAAGCACCGAGCAAAAACAAGTCGCATTCCAACGCCTGCCTATCGAGGTGCGCCATTTCCTCCATTTCTGCGTCTGGAGCGGAATTAAAGATATCGATGGAACTGAAGACCGTACAATCGGAAGAAAGCGTCTAGAAGCGGACATCAACATCTTGACGCAACTGCAGAACTCTTCAGGAATGAATATTCTGGAACAGTTCGAAGTCCGCTACTCGCTTACAGAAGTTCTCAATATCCTCCGCTTCACAAAGAGGATGCTGTCCCAAGAGAACGCTCGGCCAGAAACATTGCACCTCTTTGTCGATACCCTTGAAAAGACCCTGCTTGGCTCGGGAATGCTAGCGCCGATTGCCCAGCATTTGACACAAAAGATCGAATCGATCCAATCAACGCACGGCCCTCTTTCCGATGAAGACCTATTCGAAGAGATCAAAACTGCTCTTATCGGATCTCCTGGCCAAGATGGAATCCTTGATTTCTACATCCGCAGCATCGATGCGACCAAGCGAGAGCTTACCCTCCCAGCGATCGATCATCGCGTCAAGATGAACCGTGAGTTTGATCCTGAACACTTCCCTGTCAGACCGACAGCGCGTGAGCAAGTCCAGATCACAACACCTCCTAAACCAATCGAAGAACTCCCACAAGGGATGCGGGTTCTCGTCGTCGCCTACGAATGCGCTCAATACGGCCTTAAGTACGGCGGTCTTGGCGAAGCTGTGTATGGAATTGCAAAATCACTGAAGAACCGCGGCTGCGAAGTAACCATTCTGACGCCTAAATTCTCCGGCCTGCCGCAAGCTTTACGCGAAAGGATCGAACGGGAAGGAACACCATCAACTGTCCGCCACGAAGTTTCCGGA
>JAFEGU010000376.1 GCA_018239725.1 Verrucomicrobiota bacterium
ATAAGAAGCCCTTCAAAGAAACGGACTTTGCCTGCCTTATCGCTGAAAGGAATTTCTTTTTGGCTCATCACCTTCTGGAAGTACCAAAGGAAAACATCTGGATAACGGGAAGGATAAGTGCAAAGCTCATCAAGTTTAGCATTCAACTCTTGATCTGCTTTAGCATCGATCAACTCTGAGAGTGCATAGTCGCGCAAGGGGGCTTGGTCAAGCTTAAGCAGCAAGTCGAGGAAGATCTGTTTCCATTGAGGCAAGATCCGATGCACTTCGGCAAGAGCCCGCTTTTTAAAGCTTAATATGATGATTGCATTCACAAGCTCTTCAATAGAAGATGCTTTTTTGATCACTTCAGCAATTTGAGTCGATTCTTTCGCAGCGTGCAAATCTTGAAGGAAGAAATGGATTTGCAGCTCTTGAGCATGGGTGAGCTCCGGATAGGCCAGCATTTCCTTCATCTTGCTCAATAGGGTTGCCTTGAACTCGCTGTTCTTCAGCGTTTCAGGGAAGTCTTTCAGGAAGGAATAGACCATCTGGATCAAAGTGTTTGCGTCAGGCTTGTTTTCAAGAACCTTTTGCAAGCGTTCTTCATGCGTTACTTCACTATGGCGGATGCGGAAGGGCTCACGAAGTTCTTCCGGTGTTTCGATCATTGTGTCTTTTTTGACCTTGGCGCGGGTCGTCTGCCACCAGCGAGTCCATTCTTCTGCAGGGATCACGAGCTCGCAGAGCTCATCTTTAATCTCTGCCGCTGTTTTGGGCCCGAGATCGCGCAAGAGCATCCGGATGACTTCTACAGGATTTTCTTTTGCCTTTTGCTCCAGAAGATCGGGGTTGCCAAACCGCAAGGCGAGAAAATGATCTTTTGGAACTGGGATCAGTGTTTTAAAAGCGGTCGCAAAAGAGATGTCCTTTTTCCCGGGAACGTAATCGAATTCGATCACCAATTGTTCTCTGACCACGGAAACATCGCAGATTTCGCCAACGCCCCAGCCTCCGGTATGGAAGACGAAGTTGCCCTTTTCCATGTGGGTCAGC
>JAFEGU010000377.1 GCA_018239725.1 Verrucomicrobiota bacterium
GAAGTCGCGGATTAATGACAATTTTCAGATTATTAAGTTGAACCCTGTTAATTTGGTTTAAAAGCTATCGCCTGGTACGTTTCAGTTGACACTACTATATACTGCTTCCACCTCAAAGTCCTCGTTGCTTTTGGCGTTAGGCATCCACGGGGACGGTCCTTGTGCCAAGGCCCTTTAAAGCCTCTTGCAACGAACGTATGCAGCTGCGCATACGTTCTGCTTCAGAGGCTTTAACCTCGTGGCGCCAAATCCAAAATCAACGAGGACTTTGAGGTGGAAGCAGTATATATGGACTCTTTCATAATCGAAATCGCATCAAATTGCCCTAATATAAACACTTTCTAAGAGATTCTAAAAAATCCGATCAGATTACCTTGAAGTCCTGCTATGTTTTTCATTGTTCCGATGTCAGCCTGTTTAATTTTTCGTTCGCGAGAGTGCTTATGGTGCTCGAAGCGATGCCATTTCTTCTGCTTGTTAGAAATTGCTCTGCATTAAAAAGGGCCTCATCCAATTCATCCGGACTGAAAATTTCTTGGGCGGCCCGGCTCAAAAAAGATACTTTTCCTGGGGGAGCCGTTCGCTCAGCTAGTTTTATATTGCAACCTAATTTTAATAGGGGTTTATCATAGGTTTCCGGGGTTTCAAGCTGCAATTTAAGTCTGAAGAGATCATCCAACTGCTGTTTTTGTTTGAAATCGAGATTTTTTATATCGATCTTCCAAGTGCCCTTGTAGGTGCGATCTGCCTCTTGCGGACAATAGGAGGCCAAACGAGCTGCGATCTTCTGCGAGTGCCCTTTTAGTTGCTGGAATCGGTAATGGGATGCAAAATCGCTGCAAATAGAATGACAATCATCGGGTAGGCGATCGATCTGTTTTTTGAAAATCGCTGACAGCATTAACGCTTTGGCCCTCAGGGCATTTTCATGTTCAATCTTTTCAAATTTTACAACAGCTTCCTCAAGTTTTAGGCTTTCGGCTGCAAGATCAGCTCGGATCTGATTAAATGCGCCAGAAGACTCGACGTTCAATTGCTCGAACAGGGTCCAAAAGACAGCTGTTGGCAGATCGAGGTTCTTGAAAGCCTCTTCATTCCAGACAATTTCCCCCGTTTCAGGGATGCTTGAAACATAAGATGTTAAAATTGAGTTAGATGAGAAATTAATTGCCAATGGCTGATGTGCAGGATTGTCATCGTCGCTAAGGATTTTTTCAACGATAGAGACAGCAGTGTTAAGTTTGTTTATAACAACTTGATTATCAATAACTTGAATTGATAATGGAGATTGGTTAGTAGTGATTTTTACTGTCATAAGCTCGCATTGTTTTAATTTATTGCTAATTATACGTCAATTTTATTATTTTTCAATTCAATTAAATTATTTAATTATTTATAATGTTTTCTGAAAACAAAAGTAATAATATAAAATGGGTGATTTAATATGGCAATCAATACCGATTTAACAGGTGTTAGTGGCGTTAGTTGCGACCAAGATCAGCTGGTCGTTGACCGGGTGGAAGTCCTTGGGCAGAGGGTGTCTAGCCTTTCTTTGGAAGACCCGGACTCCATTGCGGATTTATTGGCTCGAGAAGAGGTTGGAGCTAAGGAAAAAGAAGGAGCGGGCCTTGTCGACGTGCAGGTCTTAACGATCTCCGATCTGTCTGATAAGATCCTTGGCCATATTTTTTTATTTTTAGATAAGGACGGAGCTGCAAGAGCGGCGTGTGTCTGCAAGAATTGGCAAAAGTTGAATACTTACCCATATGGGCAGCTGCCTGTAAGGATCATGCACTGGGGACTAAGGCTGCAATCGCGCCTTTCTCAAGAAACATATGAAAGAACTTCTTTCGAGTGTTTAAGTGCACGAGTTAAAAGGCCGCAGTTAGGCAGCTTCTCTCCGTTTAATTATACGTCATCGGGAATCCCTGTTTCGGTTTCCGAGGTCTTTGTTCGAACTGATGCAACTGAAGTTCGCGTTGCTCATGGAAAAAGGAACCTTAGCGAAGAGCTTAAGAGTGATCCTCTATTAAAGAGCATCATGGAAGAGGTGTTCGCAGCTGAAAAAGAGCACGTAGACGCTTATCAGCCGTTTTATCATTCCATGAACAGAATTGTTTATTTTTTCGGATTTGCAACGAAAATGTTGTTGCATGTGATGAATCAAAAAGAAGCATCTAGTGCAACGTTTGATCAGTTTTCTTGCCTGCATTGGTTTCGATTTCCTCAAATGATGGATTCGGTCTTTCCTCAAACGGTAAATGAATTCCTTAGTAGCTACCCTATGCCGAAAGCTGTTAGAGAGGGAGGCGATTATGATGATCACCATAAAGATATTAAGCAGTGGATCATGGCGGTCAGCCCATTTATGTTTTCTAATTTTTCCAATGCAGGGGAATCAACATGGTTGATGTTCCTAGAGAATCAAAGCATGTATCCGCCGGATGCTCGTTCATACTTTAATGCTCTTTGCGATCAGTTTCATCTATTGCCAAATTCATCTGATAGAGAATCGTATATTGCGGATTTCGAAATGATGCTTGCCAAAGCGTCTAATCTTGCAGAAAGATTTCTGCGTAAAAGCCGTCCTCCTGAGCAAACAGAAATTTTCGAGTTCGAAAAAAGAGGGAACCGGAATTTAGGGTTCTTGTTCCAGATTTTTGTTCCTAAGCCGCTTGTCGATACAATTGTCTATCCCTGCATGGAATATGGAATCCCTAAGGAATACCGAAACAGAAAGATGTCTGAAGTTTTTAAACAAATTTGTTTAGATCCTGCAAAGGGTGCAAACATCAGCATACAGGCGCGAATGATGACCTCTCCGCTGGTAACGCCAGGAAATGGAATTAAAGTCTTGACTTATGGACATAATGCTTTCTTTCAATCCCCAGTAGGAATCGAAGTTGCAAGGGAGTTCCAGGAGTTCTTTTTAAGGGTGGTAATGGACTCTCAAGTCTCTTAAGGGAATGTTGAGGCAGTTGCAAAACTGCCTCTTTCTAGTATCCCCAGTTCTCGCTAAGGTCCAGCGTTTGGTTGTCTTTAAGGTTTTCCTGAAGAGAGGCAAGCGTTGGGATCTTTTCAAACTTGTCCAAGGTCAAGCAGATCTTTTTGAGGGAGTTGCTTGATTTGATCATCTCTAAAATATAAGGAACAGCTCTTTCTTTCACCCAATCCGATTTGATCATGATCTCTTCAATGCTTTGCGATCCTTTAATTCCGCTTGAAAGGCGGATGAAATGATCGGTATTCAGCCTTAAATTTTGCAGGACTAACGATCTTAGCGCTGTCGAGGATGAAATTTCCATTGATAGCTTGTCGACGGAATTGTCAGAGATGACAAACCCTCTGAGTTCAAGATGCTCAAGGCGGTTGGAGGCCATTAATGCAATAATGGCGTTAAGGGTTCTTTCAGAAGGAGTGATGAAGATCAGTTCTAGAGAGCGTCTATCTCCTAAAGCTTCGCTGAGCTGTTCAAAAGTGCAATCGAATTGATCGGAAAATGGAAAGTTGTTCCCTTGAATGTTGTTTCCTCCAATGAGGAGAGATGAGCCTGAGATACGCGTTTGCCATTGCAAGGCAACGGCCGATGAGATCCCTGAGCAATCAAGGCGGTCCATAGTGCGGTATTGGGCAGTCTTTTTCTCTAATTCATTAACGTTGGTCTTTTCGAGTATGGAAATCAGTTCTTCATCAGTTAGGGCTGGAGTAGATCTAACTTGCTCAGTAGGAGAATGCCCGTATTCTACAGGTTTAATTTCAACTTTAGTTGTCATATAGAACGACCTTTGTTTTGGTCAATTATACTAATTGGTGGAATTAATATGTAAAATCGTGTTGTTTTTTAGCTTTTATTAAGTTTATTAAACTTTTTAATAACTTTTTGGACTGAAATCAGACGCTGCCAGTGGTTTTTCTTCCAACGGAAGATCCGAGGATTAGGGATCCATTGCGGAGGGAGGACCACTTCGCCCCTCTGCCATCCAGGCCGCCATAGGCGCATCCGCTTTTCATCATCAGCGATGATCAGAGTCGGGATATTAAGGTTTGAGGCGAGATGTCCAAGAAGGGAGTCGTTGCCGATGTGGAATCCCGATTCAAAAATAAATGCGGCAAGTTCGGATAAGTTGGGAAAATGGGGCAAACTACAGCCAAGTTTAATCGCATCTTCCCATTGCACTCTTTCAGCGGGGCTAACACAGAAGTGGGGATCGTATCCACCCTTTTTTAACCGTTTGGCTAGGTTGAGAAATTTGTGGGATGACCAATTTTTAGAGGGGACCCGGCTTGTCGGATGGATGATGATCCGATTGGGATGCGCTCTATGCTTTAACGGCAAAGGAGGGGTGATCCCATTATTTTTGGAAGGGTCTTCTTTATTGAGCAGGTCGGCAGCAGCCTCTCCAATGTTCTCAGCCATGGGGCGGTCGGGATCAAAGACCTTGTCCATGCTGTGTAACAGGCCATGTTTGGCCTGGGAGTAGGTGGGATAAAAAATGGACAGCCGCTCGGACGATTGTCCTCTAAATGCTGCAATCAGCTTTTTGATGCGAGGGGAGTTGTCATTTTCTGCAATGATCAGATCGAACGGATTTAACCGGTTGATCAGATCCTCGTCGGAAGGATTCTTTTCAAAGTTTTGATGGGGAAACCAGGAGGAAAGTTCTGGCAAGCTGTCATGAAATGTGGTGACCTGGAAGCCTGATAGATGAAGCCGATGGGATGCGATCATCATCAAGATGGCATCGCCGATGCCGAGCGCAGGAAGGACTGCGGCTGTTTTCATCGTTACCTCTAAAAGGAAGCAGCTGCTTAAATAAGCAGCTGCTTTGCTGCAAATACGTTATGCTTATTCTTCTTCTTCCTCTTCAGGAGCATTGCCGATCAACGCTTCAGAAAGGAGGATGATCCCTGCAGTGGATGCTGCATATTTCAGCGCATTCTTCACGACCTTAGCAGGATCGACGACGCCTGCTTGCAGGAGGTCTTCGACTTTCTCAGATTGGGCATTAAAGCCGAAATGAGGTTTCGAGGAGAGGACCTCGTTAAGGACGACGGATGGATCGAACCCAGTGTTTGCTACGATTTGTTTAAATGGAGCTTCGCAGGATTTGAAAACGATCTCAGCGCCAACCTTTTCTTCTCCGGAGAGTTTGAGATCGGAAAGGTTCTTGCTCGCTCTCAGCAGGGCAACGCCGCCGCCGATGACAATCCCTTCTTCAATCGCAGCCCGTGTCGAGTTCAAAGAATCTTCGAACATCTGCTTTTTCTGCTTCATTTCTGGCTCTGTCGCCGCGCCGACGCGAATAACGGCTACGCCGCCAGAGAGCTTTGCTTTCCGCTCTTCGAGCTTTTCTTTGTCGTATGCGCTCGTCGTGATTGCAATCTCAGCTTCGATCTGCTTGATCCGGGCATCGATCTGATTTTTGGTCCCTGCGCCATTGATCACTGTGGTTTTTTCTTTGGTAACGACGATTTTTTCTGCAGAACCGAGGACTGCAGCCGTCGCATCTTTAAGGGCCATTCCAGTCTCTTCTGATACGACAGTTGCGCCTGTGAGGATAGCGATGTCTTGCAAAAGAGCTTTGCGGCGGTCTCCAAATCCAGGAGCTTTGACAGAGCAGATTTTAAGCGTTCCGCGCAGTTTGTTGACGACGAGCGTAGAAAGAGCGTCGCCTTCGATATCTTCTGCAATGATCAGCAGTTCGGTCGCTGTTGTTGCGACAGCTTGCAAGATCGGCAGGATCTCTTGGACAGAGGATATCTTTTTATCGGTGATCAGTAAGCGTGCGTTGCTCATCTCGACGCTCATCGTTTCTGCATTAGTGCAGAAATAGGCGCTCGAATAGCCGCGGTCAAATTGCATCCCTTCGACCATTTCGACAGTTGTTTCTGTTCCTTTGCCCTCTTCAATGGTGATCACTCCAGATTTTCCAACTTTCTGGATTGCGTCGGTGATGAGCTTGCCGATGCTCAAATTGCCTGAAGCTGAGGCGGTCGCGATATTGAGGATCTCTTTTTCTTCTTGAATGGAGATGGCTGTTTTCTCGATCTCTTTGACGATCGCATCGACAGCTTTTTCCATGCCGCGCTTTAAAACGATCGGGCTTGATCCGGAAGCGATGTTTTTGACGCCGTTTTGAACAAGGGAACGGAGGAGCAGGATGCTTGATGTCGTTCCATCGCCGCATTTTTCTTTCATCTTGCTAGCAACTTCCTTGCCCATTGATACGCCCATGTTGGCGTATTGATCCTTCAGCTCGATATCTTTGACGATGCTGTTTCCGTCATTGGTGATCGATGGAGCTCCCCAAGAAGCTTGGAGGCCGACATTGCGCCCTTTTGGCCCCAAGGTCACGCCGACAACATCGGCGAGCTTGTCCACGCCTTCGCGCAATTTGTTTCTTGCTTCTTCTTCAAAAATGAGTTCCTTCGGTGTAGCAGACATGGTTTTTCTCCTATGGTAATACATGTTCTTTTTGGATCTCATGCAACCCGACGAGTGTCAAATGGGGGTTGATGAAATCGACGAGTTCTTTAAGGTCTTCGACAAAGGCGTCTTTTCCTTCGCACATTCCCGTATCTTCGATCGCTGTCGCTCCCCCTGTCGCTAAGACTTTGACCGAGCTTGGCGAAGGGGCCGTCATGCGCAGCTCGGCGATCAGCCTTTCGACAGCGCCGAGCAGCCCGTAGTAAATGCCGCTTTGGATGTGGGTCTCTGTTGTTTTTCCAAGAGGGGAGTCGGGCTTTAAGATGGAGACGAGAGGGAGTTTGTCAGTGTAATCGGCCAGTACTTTAGCGCTTAAAGCTGGGCCGGGATAGATCATTCCGCCTGTGTAGCGCCCTTCTTTGGTCACAAAATCAGCGGTGACTGCTGTGCCAATATCGATAATGATGCAGTCGAATGTTGGAAAAACCTTGAGGGCTCCGTATGCGTTAGCGATCCGGTCGTGGCCGACGGCTTCCGGTTCATCGACATCGAGGGTCATTTTGACCGTGGAAAAGTCAAGGACGGAATAAGGCAGTTTCTGTGCCGTGAGGGCTTGCAGTACCAATTGCTCGGCGCTTTGATTGACGGAAGAGATCAAGACTTTGCCGATCGTCCTTCCTTTCAGCACGGCTTCAAAATTTTCTTGAGAAAATGACTTGATTGCTGCTGCACAGGTGAAATCGAGCCGGTCTTCAACGAAGAAACCGAGCTTGATCCGTGAATTTCCAATGTCGATGACAAGGTCTTGGGCCATTTGATTACACCTTTAAGCTCATATCAATTGCACGGACTGAATGGGTCAGAGCTCCAATCGAAATCCCATTGACGCCAGTAGCCGCATAGCGGGCAACTTCCTCAAGGCCGATTCCTCCAGAAGCTTCGAGATAGACCTTGCCAGCGTTGAGTTTAACAGCTTCTGCCACCAGGCTTGCGCTCATATTATCGAGAAGGACAACGTCGGCTTCTACGCTAAGGGCTTCTTCCAGCATCGCAAGCGTGCTCACTTCCACTTCCACTTTGACGCCAGGCTGCAATATTTTTGCTCGACGGACCGCTTCGGCAACAGGCGTGGAAGTGGTCTCTTTAAGCAATTTGATGTGGTTGTCCTTAATTAAAAATCTGTCTTCCAGATGGAACCGGTGGTTCTTTCCTCCGCCGATCAAAACTGCATATTTTTGGATGGCGCGAAGACCGGGGAGCGTTTTCCGCGTGTCTAGAATATCGCAGGAAAATCCTTTGACAGCATCGACGTACGCAGCTGTCGTTGTGGCAATGCCTGACGCATGTTGGATGAGGTTGAGGGCGCTTCTCTCTCCTGCTAAAATGGAGCGGGCATTCCCTTCTAGGGTGGCAAGGACGGCGCCAGGATTGCAATTGCAGCCGTCCTCAACAAAAAGACGAAGATCAAGCGTGTTGTCAAGCAGTTGGCATAAAATAGGGAGGATGACAAGTCCTGCGATGCGGCCAGGCTGCTTGAGCAAAAGGGTAGCCTTTGCTGGTGCAACAGGGGGCAGGCATGCTTGCGATGTCACATCATTTTCTGCATGGTCTTCTGCAAGGGCTAGCTGCAGGGTGCGGCGGATCTCTTGCGAAAGTGTCTCGGTAAGCACTGCATTTCCCTTATCTTTATCGATCATGAAAATCGAGTTTAGAGAATTTTCTCTTATTCTGCAACCTTCTTTCGTTTGAAATTAGCAGTTTTCTGGTTTGAGTGCTAATTTTTATGGATCTCTTGGTAGACCGTCCTTTTAGGGAGCTTGCGGATCTGCGCTACGGTCTTGATCGCATCATTGAGCGATAGGTCCCATTGCTTTTGGACTGCTTCAACGTGTTCTTTAAGGGAAAGGTGGGACCAATCTTCCTCTTGGTAAGAGCGTTCGATGAGGAAAACAAGTTCGCCTTTAGGAGGATTTATTTTAAAATGGGCCAAAAGAGCGCTGGCATTTCCTGTCAGGTGCTCTTCGTGTATTTTTGTCAGTTCGCGCATGACACAAAGATTTCTTTCGGGAGCAAGGGAGTGGGCAATTTCCAAAGTTTCTATGATCCGGTGGGGTGTCTCATAGGCGATCGTTGTCCCTTCATATAAAAAAAGTTGGGACAGCAGTTGCGTCAGCTCCAATTGCTTTTTGGGAAGGAATCCGACGAACTGGAAAGGAAGGGGATCGAATCCTGACAAAGTAAGGGCGAGCAGAGCTGCGCAAGGACCGCCGATCGCTGTTACCTCGACATTTTCTTCGCGGCATTTTTTGATGAGAAGATGGCCAGGATCGCACAAAATCGGAGTTCCTGCATCGCTGATCAGAGCGATATGCCGCCCGTCGCGCAGATCTTCCATAATGGCTTCAAGCTCTTTGTTTTCATTAAAGCGGTGGTAGCTTTTCAGGGGCTTGTTGATCTCATAATGCTTCAAAAGATAAGAGCTGTGGCGTGTGTCTTCACAGAGGATGTAGTCGCAAGACTTCAGTGTTTCAACTGCGCGAAAACTTAGGTCGGAAAGATTGCCGATCGGCGTGGCAACAAGGTAGAGCACAGAGAGACCTAGTAAGTAAAATGTAAGGTGGCACTCAGATTTGAACTGAGGAATGGGAGCTTTGCAGGCTCCTGCCTTACCACTTGGCTATGCCACCTTAAATGTAGAGTTAGGAACTATGCACTAAGGTTCAAAAAGGGTCAATAGCAAAGAGAAGATAATAAAAACTTCATTTTTATATTAGAGAAAAAAGTTGCTATTTGGCATGCTTGGTCAATCAGAACGTAACTTGAACCAGAGGTGATTTTAATGGTCCCATTCAACAAAAGAAAAGCTGGAACGACTGCTTCAATAGCCTACACCCTTTGTGCTGGCTTGCTGATGAGCGCAGCAGGTTTGCATGCTGATTCCCCATCTTATAGCAATACAAACGCAAATCAAGAACCTTCTTATGAAAATGACTTGTTCAAGAAGGATACGCCAGTTTTTTTCATCCAAGCAGAATACTTATGCTGGCTTGTCAATGAAGGAGCATTGGACTACGCAGTGAAAATGAAACATCCTGCTTGGTCTGATTCAGTTCCTACTTATGCAGTTGGACATTACCAGAATGCTGAGTTCGATTGGGCATCAGGTTTTAGAATTGCGTTCGGTTATTTTAGAGCACCCCATTTCTGGGATATGTTCCTCCAATACACGTACCTTCCTTCATTTGGAAGCAATAAGGCTCGCGCTCCTCACGATTCCGATAAGCTGTTGAATGGAACATTCGGAGAGCCTGTCATCAATCAAGATACGACCATTGGCGCTGCCAGTTTTATCCCATTAGAGAGGGCAAATAGCCGAATCAGCC
>JAFEGU010000378.1 GCA_018239725.1 Verrucomicrobiota bacterium
GAACACTACGACAATGCCCTGTTCGGCATGCTCGCGCCATTTATCGCTCCTTTATTTTTTGCAAAAGAAGATCCGGTGACAGGCTTGATCTTGACCTATGGGATGATCCCGCTCGGGATTTTTTCTAGGCCATTAGGCTCCTTGTTTTTTGGATGGATCGGCGATACCTGGGGAAGAAAAAACGCTCTATTTATCTCCTTATCGCTCATGGCTTTCACTACAGTTTTGATGGGATTTTTGCCGACTTATGCCGAGGTGGGGATTTGGGCGCCGGCTTTGCTTGCGACCGTCCGTGTCTTGCAAAACTTTTGCGCGGCAGGAGAATCATGCGGTGGCGCCATCTTTGTCCTTGAGCACACTGAAAAACGAAAAAAAAGTTTGATGAGCAGCTTTTACGATGCTTCGACGATTGCCGGAATATTGCTTGCTTCCGGAGGAGTTTCTTTGCTGAGCCATTTGGATTTGATCGAAAGCTCTTGGCGCTATCTGCTATGGGCTGGATCATTGACCGCGCTGATTGGGCTTGTCCTCAGATTAAAAACCGAGGAAGGGGCTGAGTTTCTGCAGGATGCTTCACACCATAAGCCGCTGAAAGACGTTGTCCGTTCCCATCGTTCAGCGCTTCTTGCGATCATCTGCGTTTCGGGTTTTAGCTACACCACCTATTCCCTTGCAGTCACCTTGATGAATGGCTATGTCCCCCTCATTACCTCCCTTTCGAAAACGCAGGTCATGGACATCAACACGCTTCTTCTTCTCCTTGATTTTTGCTTATTGCCCTGTTTTGGGTATCTAGCGATGCGCACCTCCAATCAAAAAGTGATGATGGTAGCTGCTGCAGCTTCTGTAATGGTTTCTATTCCTCTGTTTTTGCTGCTTAAGGATGCAGCTCTAGCGACAGTGATTGCCGTGCGGATCCTTTTGATTGTTCTTGGGGTCGCCTTCTCAGCTCCCTATCATGCGTGGGCCCAAGAACTTATCCCTCCTTCTTGCCGCTATACGATCATTTCGCTCGGCTATGCGATCGGCTCCCAGGCGATCGGAGGTCCTGCCCCTGCATTAAGCCTATGGCTCTATAAAAAGTTGGAATGGACCGGAGCACCGGCCCTCTACCTAATGGTAACCGCCGCCTTGGCGTTCTTCAGCGTCTACAGATTGTCTGCAAAGTCAAAGGCGCAGGTTTTAAATTTAAGGTAATATACTGCTGACACTTCAAAGTCCTCGTTGATTTTGGATTTGGCGCCACGAGGACTTTGAGGTGGAAGCAGTATATAGTAGTGTCAACTGAAACGTACCAGGCGATAGCTTTTAAACCAAATTAACAGGGTTCAACTTAATAATCTGAAAATTGTCATTAATCCGCGACTTC
>JAFEGU010000379.1 GCA_018239725.1 Verrucomicrobiota bacterium
CGTCTTGCTTTTTTTTCTTTGCCATTGCCTTTTTTTTCGTCTGCCATAAAAGAAACTTTCCTGATTAAGGATTTAAGATGGATAATAATATACCCAACTTCAGATAATTCGTCAAAATACAATTCGCTCTAGAGAATCTAGGAGGGACAATGAAGGGGTTTTTAAAAAAAATATTATCAATTCCAGACTCTTTAATTGGAAAGGTTTCCGTGCAGCAGATTTGGCGCGTGCTCGCTACGATCGCAATTGGAATAGCCCTCTGGTTTTCATCGATTGCGGCCTATCAGTTGTTCCAGTACCTCCGATTAGGCTCTTTTGCTGAGGCTGAAATCAAAAAATGGAGCATCAAAGAGCTGTCCTCTTCCCGCTTTGCAGTGGAAGTTTTTTTTGAATTTGAAGCGAAAGGAAAAAAAATTCAGGGAAAATCCCTGCTCGATTCTCCTGTCTTTTTAAACCCCTTTGCAGCTGAAGATGCGATCAAAGCCAATGAAAAGCAGAGCTTTTTGGCCTGGTATCAAACTTCCAACCCTGAGATCTCTTCTTTGCAGAAGGAGTTCCCGCTTAAGAGCTTGATCCATGCGCTTGTCACAATAGGGGTCCTGCTCTACTTTGCTTTTATCCCTAAGCATGTGCCCTATCTCAATGAACAGGAACGGATCAGTCCATCGAAAAGCAGCCTATAAAGACGGCGCAGCGCGATCACTGGTTTGAAATCTGACCAGACGCTTGCATAAAACTTTTTTTCAATAGTTGCTAATAGGAGCCACGACTTCTCATTGGCTTTAGCCAAACGGTTGAGCAGGTCCCCTTCAAATGAGAGCTTCCATCGAGCTCTGCGTTCCTCAATGCTTTTGATAGATGCAGGAGCTAGGCGGGCTTTAATGGGGCGGGGATGGCCCACTAAAATGGGAAGCGATGGCCCCTTATATTTTCGGATCCCTTTCTGGACAACTTCAAATTGGTCGTAGATGATGCCGGAACCGGTTCTCGAAATATTGGTGTAATAGCAAGGCTGGCCTCGCAAATGATGCTCCACGGCGCTCAGCTTTCTCTGATTGAATCTTTTATCGTGCAGGATCCAGACCACATTCATTCCCATCGCTTTGTAGTCGGCAGTCCTCTCTTCAACCTCTTGTTTGGAAATCGGGGAGCACTGGATCTCGAAAACAATATTGGCTGTCTCCCAAACGACATCAGCGATTCGGGAAATAGCAGGAAAAGGTCGCTCGAAGGAACACTCCCCTTTTGGCAAAAGGTCCAGCAGCTTAAGCTGGGCTTGGAGGTGTTCTGCGCTTTTTTGATGCTGTCTGCAATGGGATGTGTTTTTGATGTGGAAATAGTGGGCTTGCCGATGGGGGCCGCTGCGAAGGCGCACGGGCCGTTTGCATTCAGGGCATTCGTAGTTTTTATGTTTTTCGGCATTCTCTGCCAAAACAGGGGCGCCGCAATCGATGGCAAAGAGTTGCATACGAATTGTTGGATGACTTGGTCATTTCCAAATAATTATTCATCAGTTATATATATCATACCGACCAAAAAATGATAGCTTTTTTCAAGCTGGGTAGGTTCTCAACTTGACATTTAGCATTTTTCCCCACAAAATCTCTCGGTTTGAAGTATTCTTGGGTGGACATGGCAAAAGCAACGTTTAGCAATTTATTCAGTCAGCAGCATCAGCAGAAAGTGGAAGAGCTCGTCGCGATCGCAAAAGAGCAGGGCTTCATCACTTATGAGGAGATCAACGAAATTCTGCCGATGACGTTCGACTCTGCCGAGCAGATCGACCAGGTATTGATTTTCTTAAGCGGAATGGACATTCAGGTCCTGAACCAGGCCGAAGTCGAAAGGCAGAAAGAGCGCAAAAAAGAAGCTAAGGAACTCGAAGGTCTGGCAAAGCGGACCGAAGGCACCTCTGACGACCCTGTCAGGATGTACCTAAAAGAGATGGGGTCTGTCCCCCTTTTGACCCGTGAAGAGGAAGTGGAAATTTCTAAAAGGATCGAAAAAGCTCAGATCCAGATTGAAAAAATTATTATGCGCTTCCGCTATTCGAACAGAGAGGCGATCTCGATTGCGAACTATCTGATCACTGGCAAAGAGCGGTTTGACAAGATCATTTCTGAAAAAGAAGTCGCAGATAAAAATTCCTACTTTAGCTTGCTGCCGAAATTGTGCCAGCTGCTTCGGCACGAGGACCAGATCCTGGAGAAGCTGTTGCGCGATCTGTACAATCCGGAAGTGAAAAAAGTCGACAAGGTCAAAATTCAGGAAGAGATCGAAAAGTGCCGGATCCGCACTCAAGCGTATCTGCACAGGATGCACTGCCGGCATAATATCATTGAGGACTTCGGCGAGGTGATCTTGACTGCTTACGACCGTTTCCTCTCCCTCGAAAAAGAGATGCAGGAATTGGTCCCAAGGGCTGAAAAGAACAAGTTTGCCGCATTCAAACTGACCGCTGTCCGCCGTAAATTGGGCAAACGCGAGCTGGCTGCAGGACGCACATTGGAAGAGTTCAAAAAAGACGTCCGCATGCTGCAGCGTTGGATGGACAAGAGCCAAGAGGCCAAACGGGAAATGGTGGAGTCTAACTTAAGGCTCGTCATCTCGATTGCAAAGAAATACACAAACCGGGGCCTTTCGTTCCTTGACTTGATCCAAGAAGGGAACATGGGCTTGATGAAGGCGGTAGAGAAGTTTGAATATCGCCGCGGCTATAAGTTTTCCACTTATGCTACCTGGTGGATCCGTCAGGCTGTAACGCGGGCTATCGCTGATCAAGCGCGAACGATCCGTATTCCGGTCCACATGATCGAAACGATCAATAAGGTCTTGCGCGGCGCTAAAAAACTGATGATGGAGACGGGCCGCGAGCCGACTCCTGAAGAGTTAGCGCATGAGCTTGGCCTGACGCCGGAAAGGGTGCGCGAGATCTATAAAATTGCCCAGCATCCGATCTCGTTGCAAGCGGAAGTAGGCGACGGCGGAGAGAGCCAGTTCGGGGATTTCTTGGAA
>JAFEGU010000037.1 GCA_018239725.1 Verrucomicrobiota bacterium
AAGTCCTTTAGCCAGCATTCTTTTTCTCCCATCTCTTGGGGGGTGTCGCATAGTGGCAATTGCAGGGGGCTGTAAATCCCCCGACTTCGGTCTTCGTGTGTTCGAGTCACACCGCCCCCAATCATAAAAACCCGCATTTTGCGGGTTTTTTTATTGGGGCGATGTTTTGCTGAGCAAAACCCAGTTCGCGGCCAAGGCCGCTTCACCTGCTCCTCACTGCGAAGGTTCACTGAACCTTCTCGTGTATCCGCAGCCAACGAGACGAGCAGAGCACTCCCTCCCTCATTGTCTATGGAAATTGTTCAAAACGTATGCTGATTAAATTGTAGAAGCGTTGTTTGAGGATCTTGCCAAGCTCGGGTGAGCTTGGCAAAATAGTGAACGGGGTTAAAACGAAATCATGCGCTATAGGTCGAACTGAATGCCAAAAGCGAATCCATTGTATTGCATGTTTTGGATTTTAACATTCCATGGAGTCGTATGCGCGTGAGTAGTGTATACAGTCGATCCGAATATATAATTCGAGAAATCCGTGTACAAATAGCGATATTCTCCAAAAATGTGGAACCAACGGATGTTATAACGAAGTCCTGCCTTTACTTGACCTGCAAATGTCCAGCACGAGTCATGCGTTCTTGAGTTAAAGTGGTTAACGCCTGGCTCTGGCGGAGCTACTTGTAAAGACTTAGCATGGTGAAGAGCTATGCGTGTCGCACCAACACCCAGTCCTATGTAAGGGGATAATTTCCAGCTATTGTTCAGCGACAATATAAAATTAGCTAGATAGACACCCGAATTCATTCGAAAAGTATCTAAGAAATCATGCTCAGGGAGTCTGAATGTGTCTGTAGCATTCATGAGATGCCCTTTTAAGTGGCGGCTAAACCAATAACCTTCGATCTCTGCTCCTGGAGCAAAGTACCAGTGTCTGCATTTATTAATGCATTTTGACCACTCATATCCGATTTGCACGCCGCCAAATCCTGAATCATTTTCTTTTAAGTGGCCGCGACCCTCTACAGCTAACGGACCATCGCTTGTAATTTCAGAAAATAAAGCAGTTCCCATTTGAAATGCTTTAGAGGCGTTTGAGAACAGTTCCCCGCCAAATCCACCTACATACACCCTGTTACATTTGCGTGAATTCTTCTTGGTGCAGTCGACTTTGTCCTTGCCTGCGGATGTGTCTTCGGCTGCAATCAAAGAGCTGGCCATTGTGTTTAACAATAGAGCCGATAATAGCGTTAAGCAATACTTGCTGCGTACGTTGAACATGTTGTTCTCCATTTAGTTCATGCATTTATTTTCTTTAAGCCAGATTATCCTTTTTGGCATCAATCTTTTTTTTGGTTTGGAGCAGATATCTCTGTAGACAGGATCGATTCACTCATTGATGTAAAAGATTTCTTTTCAGAACATCAATCCTTTTAGAAATCTATGTATATAGCGGTTCCATCTGAAACGTACCAATAAATTCTTTTCTAGTGTAACATGTTTGTATGAAATTACTTAATGTATCTGAAAAAGAGAACTTGGAAGCCCAACTGAAGAAGACGAAAGATT
>JAFEGU010000380.1 GCA_018239725.1 Verrucomicrobiota bacterium
ATCTTAATCAATGACATAGAAACTATAAGGTCTCTTAGGAAAACAGTAAAGCCCCTAAATCAGCGGGTCTTTCCGCTGTGGCAGAAAAGGCGAAATTGTTTAAAACTATTTCTTTATCTCAATTTTAGGCGAGGGGGTAGTCAAGCAAATAAGAAAAATTCAGGTGATTTTCCAGGATTAGCTTGTTGGTATTCGAGAATGAAATCTTCTAAAATTTCTTCCAAAGAGCGCACAGTTTTTTCAACCAGCTCCTTTTTGCTAATGTTTGATCCAACAAATTTTTGCTTTTTCCAGATAGGGCAGCTAAATCGATTTTTGTTTGCCAGCAATTCTACGCCGCCCGCTAACTCTACGCTCAACTCTAATACAGGTAAAACTTCATATTTTTTTGGAGGAGCAACCGATCCATTTTCCTCTATAATTGGAGTGACCACAATATGTAACATTCCATTGCCTACTTTGTATTTTTCTTCTTTTTGTTTTTCAGTAAGCTTGGTGTCATCAGCTGCATGCACTGTTCCAAGTTTTTCAAAACACCGAATCATTGCTTCCTTCAAGGGGATTTGCAAGTTTTTTTCCGAAAACCCATAAAAGATAATGAAACTATTCTCATCCAAGAGAGGTGAAGACATTGTCTTATTAGTAAGAGAAGAAGGAGAAGAAGCCAATTTAGATTCTACAAAGAGAATAGAGAAAAAGAAACAAAAAATGGTAACTGGCAGTATGCGAGCATATAACATGATACACCTCTATGACTGGATGGGAATATATCCGAGTTGTTTCCATACATTCATCTTATCGACCATTGGCTGAACGCAATTTCGCCAAAAACCAGCACCTTGGCAACATTTCAATGCTCTTGCACCCAACTCATCTATTAAATCGAAAATTAATGCCCTGGTTCCAAAAGTGGGAAAATTTTCAACAAACTCTTTCATGAATTTAACGGTGTTAAATACAGTGCTTCTACAAAATTCATAGTTATTTTCATATTCTTCTGTATAGTGAGAAGAAAATTGAGGTTTGAAAGACTTTTTCATATTTGCAGTTTGCTCGCATCCGCAAGCTTCAACAAGGCCTATAAACTCTATTATATTGTCCAAGTCATTGTTAAGTTCTATTCTTCTGTTTAGTGCAGCATCTCCCAATGTTTTCCCCCATAGAGCAATTCCTATTGCAAGAGCATCGTCGGTTATTTCAGATCTTTCTAAAACATATTTAAAATCGTCGACAGCTCTTTCATAGTGCTCCGTTGCAAGCAAAAGTATTCCTCTTTCTGTGTAGAGGTCAATAGCTGTAGATCCTTTTTGCGTTTCGCAGGAGATCTGGACATCTAAAAGAGTAACTTGTTTGTCTAAATCTTTAGGTGGTTTAACAGTAGAAACTGATAAAAATGACTCTGCGGCATGAGACTTGGATCCAGGATGGCAACAAAGCAAGACG
>JAFEGU010000381.1 GCA_018239725.1 Verrucomicrobiota bacterium
AGAATACAGCACTTTTTATAGCCATCCCCTTGAGCATAGGTGATTAATCCATTTTTTGTTTCCACATTGAATCGTGGAGTTTCATGCGATCCCATTTCAAGATCATCGCTAAAATGGTCAAATAAAATGCTTAAGGCTTTTTCAGCATGCTCTTTTCCAAAAAGAGGATAAATAACAATGAGAGGAGTTCTAAAAAGAGGATCCTCATCACTTAAATGAGCATCCAAGGTTACCTTTAAAGTATGAAGGTGGCTTTGGAGTTCTACATCTTCGCTAATTTTTTTTATTATTTTAGTTGCGCATGTAAACAAACATTCCATCTTAGGCATGAAGTGAATTTTATATTCTTTAAATATCAACGAGTCTCTTTTAACTTTAAAAGGAATTTTTAAATTAAGAGCTGTTTGCAAACTTCTATATTCCCTATCTAACTTTTCATTTATCGTTATACCTTCTTCAACAGAATGTCTTCGGTTTCCATTATCGACAATGCCTAATTCAAGCTCTAATCGATACGCATCCCGATTTTTATCAATTTCGAATACAACATCATCCATTTCAGATGGGATTCGAAAATTAATCATTGGCAAGTTAATGTAATTATTTCCAATTTGAATTTCATCAAACTCAGGATTGCATTGAACTTGATCTAAGTAATTAATATCTTGATCAGATAAATGCATATCAATAGGGTATATCTCAAGCAATTGCTGATAGATTCTTAGTATTTCTATTTCATTTCTACTTTTATCTAATTCTAAACCAACAGTGACACGCCCACCATTTGATTTTAGCATTTCAATTTTCACTGAATTTTCTTTTAAATCAGAGAATGCTAATTCAAAATCTTTAGCTAGATTAGCCACTTTTGCATCTATTAAGGATTCTTTTTTTACTTCAATATTTTGCGAACGGTTTGTATTAACATCTACACTAGCTAAAACATGCGACATAGTTACCTCTAATTTTATTACAAGAGAAGTCATTTTATATAATTTTAATTAGAAAGTCAACATATTTTTACAACTAACTTGAAATAGTTGTTTAAAAATTGGTTTAGCAATCAAAAGCAAAAGGTAAATATGGGAAGGAGAATTTCTCTCTGTACCGGACAAATTTTTTTTATCACACTCTAACATGCTAATCTATAATTGGTTAAAGACTTAAGAATTTTTCGACATTCATTGATTTTCTTCTCTACAGAAAGGACAACAGACCTTAACCAGTGCAATCCCAGACGAAACAGGCTCTTAGACAACCTCCCGTGGGCCTTTCTACCAATGGCCTTTTCGGCATCTTTTATAACTCCAAGCTTGTAAGACCAGCAGAAGGCTATAGCGAGGACAAAGAGCAACTTTTCTATTTTCTCAGGTGCCGTTATATGGGTATCTTCCATCCTAAAACCTCGAGTTTTTAAGCAGCCAAATAGGGTCTCTATTTCACACCTTCTTCGGTATAGGCCGATGGCATCTTCTAATTCAACATTAGAGACTACGATCATGGGCTCTTTCGCACCTTTTGCCTGGGATATGCAGACATAAAGCAGATGTCCCCAAATGATAACAGGGTAATTAATAATCTCTTTGGATCTTCCTCTGGTTTTCCAAATCTCTAGAATAGGGACTTGATAGAAGTTTCGAATCCCTCCTGCCATAGTGCTTTTCTTAATACGAATGACGAAGGGGATTTTTGCTTTTTTCAAAAACCTAAACCAATCCTCCCCTATAAACTCGCGGTCCGCTAAAAACGCTCGTATCCTTCTATGTCCAATCTGCTGCAGAACTTTTTTCAAAATAGATATTCGCTCTGAAGTAGATGAAGATCCAGAAGAGCTTGTTACGCTCCAGAAAATGGGAATGCCAATTCCTCTATGAATCTATCCAAATAAAATTTTGATCTGATATACTACTTGCTCTTCATTCATTTAGAGGTAGTTATGACTGTCAATTTTAGGCCGTTGTCTGATGAACAGTGGGCGCTGATTTTTAGCCTGAAGAATACCACATTTCCTCCTGAAAGGGGGATACCCCAAAGTGATTTACGAAAAGTCTGGAATTCTTTGCTGTTTATTCTTACTCGCGGATGTCGTTGGATCGACCTTCCGAACGACCCAGATCTTTTTGTTCCTCGCTCTACCGCGCATAACTGGCTGAAGCAATGGAGCCGGACAGGAATATTCGACAAAGTTATGAGTGGATTGTTGCAGATCGCCCTGCAACAAGGGAAAATCGATCTCACTCAGATGGCCGTTGATGGGTCTTTTTCCCCCCTCACCAGGAGGCGGTCAAGAAGTTGCCCACGGTCATAAAGGCAAAGGAACTTTATTGCATCTTCTGATCGATGGCTTAGGCAATCCACTGGCTATCACAACGACAGCAGCAAACGGTGCCGAAAGAGAGGAGGTCGAGAAACTTACAGCAACGGTCAAGAAACTTCGTACACTCGGTGAAAGAATGACGATTTTGGAAGCGGACAAGGGGTATGATGCAGACTGACTAAGACGCGCGCTTTTAATTGCGCGGATTTTTCCTTTGATTCCGTATAGAAAAATAAAGGGTAGAAGCGCACCGACGATGCAAGAAGTTTGTTCGATGTTTAGTTTATCTAGAAAACGTTGGATGGTAGAGCGCGCTTTTGCATGGCTAAAGCGCAGATGCCGTCGGTTGATGCTCCGCTGGGAGAGAGTCGCGATGATTTGGAGCGCTTTCGCTACCCTTGGGTTGATCTATACTTGGCTGAAAATTTTATTTGGATAGGTTCATAAGCTATTGAGAGAAGAAGGATGTTAATACTCTTCTTTCCCCATTTCCAGTTCGTGCGATCAAGGATCAGGATCACTTGCCCTTTAAGACAAAAAAGTGAAAGTATTAGGGGGATAATGACAGTAATATCGAAGGAGAATCCTGAGAAAAATAGCCGGACTCTTCTATAGGAAGACTCTTGCTTTGCATTTGATTGGAAAAAGCTGGAAATTTGAGTGAGGTTCACCGTTCTTGCGCAAATTAGCCCTTGCAAAATTTGAGCAAGGCAGGCGATCCTTGCCTTATTCCAGTTCAAGTTTTGAAACAAAAGTCTTTGTAACTCGTTGACGTGGTTCATAGTGAATACACTAAGGCCTAGTTTTCGAAAAAGGGCAGTTGGCGATCAGAAGGGCTTTGTTGCGCAATTCGGTCCAAGCAGCATAGCCGCCTAGCCACCGCCTGATTCAGCTGACTACCTTGTAACTTTTTGGCATCCCCAGTTCCGTCATTCGATTCAGTACATCCATTTTGATCGACACTTCTGTGGCTTGGGTCCATTGTCTGCGAGCAGTAAGTCGGTCTCCCATTATCGTTTTATACCGAAACATGAACGTCTCAACCCGAGATCTACGATGGTACCCGATTTCTTGTTTCCATAGAGATCTACCCTCATTGTCAAGATCTTGTATTCTCCTAATCGCCTGATCCCTCTCTCGTAGTGCTGGGAGCGGTTTTCCTTTCTGCAATTTGGCACTCTTATCCGGCGGAAAAATCGGTTTCCCGCCTTGGTTGTGCACAGCCTCTCGACAATCGAGTGTATCATAAGCGCCATCGCCAAGGACATCGCCGAGAGGAATTCCGTCGAGCGCATCCATCATGTGTACCATAGCCTCATCATCACTAACGTTGTTTGAAGTCATCGCACTGACTACGATTTGCCCGGAGTCTGCGCACATCCCAACGTGAACCTTACGCCAGGTTCTGCGCTTGGAATAGCCATGTTTCCTAATCTTCCACTCACCCTCGCCAAAAACTTTAACTCCTGTCGAGTCAAAAACCACATTCAATTTTTCGCCGGGTTTAAGCAGTTTTCTCAATGGAATGCGAAGGTCTTTTGCTCGACGTGAGAACACTGAGTAATGAGGGCATATGATATCGAGTCCCAGTCCCTCAATAAGTGACCTGACGAATCCTTGCAAAGCGCGGAGCGCTGTGTGAAATACAGCTTTGATCATTAACCCGCATCGAACGGCGCTATCGGAGTAAATATCCGGTCGGCCGGGCTTCCCCGTCCGTCCGACAGAGTACCAGTTGGCTATGGCATCATCACTGAACCAAAAAGTGATGCTTCCCCGATTTACCAACGCTCGGTTATATTCTTTCCAGTTACGGGTGCGATACTTGTCTTTCTTCTTGGAGGGGGTGATATTCTTCTTAGGGGCCATCTCGAACCTAAAATTTTTGCTTAACTAACAAAAAATTTATAGACTTGAGATTCTTAAGGCAAGATCTTCCTCACCCGTAACTATTTACGCAACAACGCCGCTGGTCAGTGGGAGTTATGCAACGGTCTCTTTCTATTGATTAAGCCTTCACTTCGTTGATCAGCGGCCGGCCTTCGACAAAGGCTGCAATGTTATCGAGTGTGGTCTGTGCGATCTGCTCCAAGGCCTCTTTGGTGAAAAAACCTTGGTGTGGGGTGATGATGACGTTTGGCATGGAAAGTAGGGTCAAGAGCTGTTCGTCGAGGACCTTTTTTTCCACCCAATTTTCGAAGAAATAGGGTGTTTCGTTTTCATACACATCGAGGCCTGCAAAGGCGACTTTCCCGCTTTTTAATGCTTCGATCAGGTCTTGGGTGTGGATGAGCGCGCCGCGTCCTGTGTTGATCAGAACGACACCCTCTTTCATTTGCTGGAGGGTTGTGGCGTTGACGAGGTGCTTTGTCTTGGGTGTGAGGGGGCAGTGGAGGGAGATGATATCGCTTTGGGCTAGCAGGGACTCAAGCGGAGAAAATGTCGCGCAGATCTGTTTGGCAAAGTTGAAGTCGGGAGCGATGTCGTGGAGAAGGATGGTCGCTCCGAAGCCTTTTAAGATTTGGGCTGTGGCTTTGCCGATGTTGCCGGCGCCGATGATCCCGATCGTCTTGCCATGGACATTAAATCCCAGAAGGCCGTCGAGAGTGAAGTTGTGCTCCGCCATGCGGCGGGAGCAAAGGGGGTATTTCCGAGAAAGGGAGAGGATGAGGCCGACGGCATGTTCGGCAACAGCTTGGGGCGAATAGTTGGGGACGTTCACGACCCGCAATTTGCCTTCTGCTGCGCCTAGGTCGACGTTGTTGTAGCCGGTGCTGCGCATGGCGATCAGCTTGACCTTGTTCGCATGCAGCTTTTCGATGACGGGAGCCGAGAGGTCGTCGTTGACAAAGGCGCAGACGACCTCATACCCTTTGATGAGATTGGCGCTTTCGAGATTGAGCTTGAACGGATGAAAATCAAGGCGGAACTTATAGTTGCGGTTGGCCTTCTCCATAAATCCCTGTTCGTAGGTGTGTGCGTCAACAAAGAGGATGCTGCACTGTGTCATATTTATTCCGACCAATAAGGATGGTTTTCGACTTTCCGATAGCACTGGGCTTCTTCATCCCAGATGTTCGAAGGTTCTAAATTGTTGTCATACTTGCTTTTCAGATAGGTTTCCACATCATTTGGGGCCCACACGGTCAATCCGTCGAAATTTGCCTTCTTAAGAGGAAATAGTGTTTCAAACTTCACAGGCTTGATCCCCCTGAGCTCATCTTTTTTCCAACTGTGGGGCATCGGGCTGTGCTGATAGGTGAAGAAGTAGGAAGCTTGCCTGTTCTCTTCATCGAGCTTGTAGTGCATGATATCGATGAAGTTCTTGGTCTCTTTGACGTAGAGTTTCAAGAAGGTTCCCGGGTTGCTATAGCTTGACCAGTCTTGAATTTGGTATTTTTCCGGATCGAGCTGGGAAAGGACCCGTTTGACATTGTCATGGTCGGGAAGCAGGATCGAGATATCGATGTCCCAGTCCCAAGGGATGATTCCTCCATACCGATAGGCGCCAAGGCAGGTCCCAAAATCGATCCAATACACAATGTTGTGTTTTTCTAAGATGGCGGCGATGTCTTTAAAGGCGCTGATCTCCGATTGCTGTTTTTTGGTCAATACGGAGGGGCGTTTGTAGTGGAGGCAGGGGATCTGTTCGTCGCTGTGAAGGTTCGAGATGCCCATTTCTTTGTATTTTTCTAAGTTGGAGCTGACAATTGCCGATTTGAGGCCGGAACGGATCATCCGGTGCTTTTCCCTGACCTGAGGAGAGAGGTAGGAAAGGCCTTTCAGCGCAGCTCCAACGAACTCTGTGACGGGAAGAACGGCTAAGGAAAGTGTTGTTTTAAGCCAATGCAAGGTGTGGTAGTGGAATGATTGTTCGAGCTCGAAAGAAAGGTTATTATCTTCGATGAGCTTGATCGTCTTTCCGGCAAAAAGATAGCGGGAAGGGGCGAGAAAAAAATCTCCGAGAGCCTCCAGCCCTGTTGCGTCTTTATTGTGCATGTTAAGAAAGAAATTTTCTCTGATGTTATGAAAGGAAGTGACAACGGGCATGCCGAGCGGCTGCATCACATCCCTGACAAAATGAACCGGTTTAATCTGCTGGACGACTATTGCTGAAGATGTATTGCCAGATTGTCCTTGAGCTTGCGGTTCAGAGTAGGAAGTTTCAAGAGATGTGGGACTTTCATTTGCGTGGACAGTGCCATAGCATGCGATGAACAAAACGGCATATTTAGCCAATTGCAATTGAGTTTTCATTTTTTTGAACAATAGATCTCTTGCATAACCCCATTTACTTGGCAAAATCGTTCTTTTTTCACAGGTTTTCATCCCACTCTCTCTCCGACTCTTGTCGAGTCGAATTATTCGTGAGATCCGAAACTGTAAACAGTTTCTGAAAACCTGTGAAAAAATCTCCGATTTTTCCAGGCAAAGCGGGTTTTGCAAAAGATCTAATCTAAACTTGGCCATAGGCTATCTCCTAAAAGTTGGAGCTGATGCGCAAATAGCTTCTAGACTGAAGCACAGTTGTCTGCGCGTATTTTGAATTTTTATCAGGTGGGATCAATTTCTTCCAACTAAGGAAATATGGATCGGCTGTCCTTGTGAATTAATTCCAAACATTGTACAGACTGGAAAAATGAGAGATAGTTAAAGGGAGGCCATAGGCATGTTAAGAGGGGTGTTTATTATCATTGCAGCGGCGGCTTGCGCTGTTTATCATGCTGGCGATGGTTTAATTGCTGACGAACAAATCGTGCTTCCGAACAACAACACAAACTTCACTTCACCTTCTCCGGTGCAGGCGATCGTCCTTGATTCCAATGGCAATATGACGGAGGAAGAGTACACCTACAATCCCGATACGCAAGTGGTGGTCATTGATTCTAATAGCGGCGGTGATAATGCGAGCATTTTTTTTCCTCTTTTTGCAGCTGGTTTTATCTGGTGGAACGGATACTGGGTAAACCATGATGGCGATTACTATGTCAACAACCACTGGGTACATGTCAATGATCCCGACTGGAACAACCACTGGCATAATTATTGGAATAACCATTGGGACAACCATTGGCACAACTACTGGAACCAGCATCATAACGATCCCAACTTCCGTTACCAAAACCAGGAGCACTGGCAGGAGCACTCATTCCGTGGCGGAGAGCGGGGACAGGGAGAATCCCATCATGGGGAAGGAAGAGGAGGCGGTTATCATGGGGGAGGAAGAGGAGGCAGAAGGTAGGGCTGGATTGGATAAGAATTGACGGAAGGTCGATCCTTTCGATATGCTGTGACCGATGTTGAATTTTTAGTCGGTATTATGAAAAAGCTTTTGCAACTCCTTTCTTATTACTGGATTTACATAATCTTTTTGTGTTTTGGGATCTTTTGGGCCTACAATGAGATCTCTTGCCTATGGGAAAAAAGGACCGATGGTTTTACGATTGGAGCGATCTCCTCAAGTCGAAAGCCTAATCCCGCGTGGGACGTCCATCCCTTGTCCCAAGACGAGCGGGATGAATTCGACAAAGCCGTCTCTCAGAAATACCATTATTTGGCATGCGGAAACCAAGCTTTTGCTTTTTTAAGCGAAGATGGTCGTTACGTGCTTAAGTTCTTCAAGCAAAAATTGTTCGTGCCGCCATTTCCATGGAAATGGCTGCCCTCTGCATGGCTCAAAGAGGGGAGAAGGGCGAAAAAGGTTTGGAAGAAAGAAGATAAGCTTCGAAGGGACTTTGAAAGCTACCGGATGGCATTCGATGAGTTGAAAGAGGAGACGGGGCTTATCCTTGTCCATCTCAATCCAACCAATTGGATCGGCAGAAAGATTTCCATTTCAGATAAGATCCATCTCGAACATTCGATCCCTCTTGATGATTTTAACTTTATCATTCAAAGGCGGGCAGACCTTGTCTATCCAACAATCGACAGGCTCATGGCGGAAGGGAACATTAACGCTGCCAAAGAGGCCCTTTCCTCAATCCTTCATCTCTTTGTTTCCCGTTGCCAGAAGGGGATAGCAGACAGCGATCCTGATCTGGATAAAAACTTCGGCTTTATTGATGGTCATGCGGTCCAGATCGATATTGGACGCTTTACCCGCAATATGACAAAGGTAAAGTTCCACGAACGTCATTTGTACCCGCAGAGCGGACTTTCTGAAGTTGAGCCGCCTGTGATCAAAGATTCTTTCAAGGCTTGGCTATTAGAGAGCCATCCGGCCCTCTATGAGCAGTTCATGAAAGAGTACCAAACGTTATGCGACCAGAATGGGTTCAAGCCGCAAAGTCGGGTACTCTAATAATCTGTAAGAATCTAACTACTTTGGCAACTTTGCTATCTGTTCGCAATGATTTCCGCAATAGTTATGTACCTTGCCTGATGACTCTAATTTCGGCCATATATGGCATCGATCGCATAATCTATGATAGGCAACTGCATGGGTCGTAGAACAAAATTCAAAGCCTTCATGCTTTGGCTTGTTGCAAGTAGGCAAGTAGCTAAAAACTTTCGAATAGGTGCAGATATTATCAGAGTTTTGCGCCTGATCTCCACGACACTTAAATTCTTCATCCCTGGTCAACGAAGGAACAGGAGTTTGATCAACTCCTAGGACTTCATGGACGATGCATTGAAGTTTAAAAGGATCGTCAAATTTATGACGATGTCCGTAGTTTTCTTCTGGCGGCTCGCCAGCTTGATGCCAAATCTTATAATTGATCATGTCTTGCTGCTCTTGCGGGAGATTTTGCATGTAAGCAGTAAACAAATTCAGACATTCTTCATAAACTTCTTTCGTTGCAAGCTTAAGTTGCTCTTGATTGTCAAAGGCATGCTCTTGACCAAAGTTTGCAACAGGAGGTTCGCCAGCCTGATGCCAAATCTTGAAGAAGATCGTATCCTTCAGCTTTTGAGGAAGGATGCTTAAAAACGTTTGCTGGACTTCCCTTGAAGAGCCGTTGCGCAATTGAAATACGTTATTTAAGTTGTTGGTCGTATCAAGGAATGGTGAATTCCCTTTAGAGACGCCAAATGTTCCAGGTATGTGTAGTGACATAATAACCCCGTATTTTTTTGTTTATTAATTTAAAATAGTTTTATCTATTTTTAATTATCGTGTTATTAGTAATATCAAATTAGTTATTTTATTTAAAATAAAAAAATAGCATCTGATATTAATTAGTAATGATTTGGCTGGTGCGGGATTGTCGAGGCAATAAACAGTTTAATAAAAATTTAATTAATATGTTTTAGCCCAGGCCAGTGGATGCGCTTGACTATTCGATTGATGGCGCTCTAAGGACTTCGATGAGCTCGGGCCATCTTCTCAAATGGACTTGGGCTGTGATTGCAACTTGGTCTTTTCTGACTGCAGCGGAGAAGTCGGCTAGGTGGGGCAAATATTCTGCTGCCTCCCTTCGGTTCAAGAGTTTGATCAGCTCGGAACTGAAGTAGCGGCGGTGGAGGCGGTAAGGCCACATGAGCTCCATTTCTGTGACGATTGCATTGGTCGTGTAGAGATGGGTCAAAATAGCAAGAGGATGGGCTTGGTCGAGCCGGTCCCACATCGAATCGACATGCCTGTCGCCTCGCATCGCAGCGTAATACCCCATGTTCCTATGGGAGCGTACTAGCTCAGCGACCATTTCTTTTTGGCTTTCCGTCAGCTGCAGCCGCTGCCAGGCAGTAGGCTCTGCAGTAGGTGTTTCAGTTGGTGTTACTGTTGGAGATGGGGGTTCCGTTGCAATCGGAGTGGGTGTTGGCGTAGGTGTCTCTTGGGGCATCGGCGGGAGCGTGATCCTTCCAAGCTTGACATCGAGAATGTAGAAGATCATGGCCTCCCAATTTCCCGATCTCAAGAAAGGTTCTAGGTTGGCGGGTGGGATTTGGAGCGAGCGGGCAAATCCGGGAAGAAAGTTGGCAAGCCCCGCGCGTTCTCGAGTCAGCTTATTGGCAAGTCCTTCCAAAAATCGAGGCCAAAGCAAAGAGCTGTTGCGTATCGCATCGAGGTCTCTGAGTAAAGTAGGATGCAAAAGAATATATTCCTGAAAACGGAACGGATGGACATGTTCGATCTCGCGGCCTAGTTGCTCAAGGGTGTTTTGCTGGGGCCACAGAAAGATGGGATTAGTCGTGCCTAACGTATGCACGATCTGGAAGATTTTCCTCTTTTCATCTGAGGTAATCGGCAGAGTGGAAAAGGGATCGGGAGCAACAGTTGTAGTTGTTTGAGCGCTAGGGGTAGGCGTATCCGCGGGAGTTGGCCGAATTTGGGGAGCTGGTGTTTCTGTGGGTGCAGCAGTTCCTGTTTGCTCAGGAGTATCGCCCGGCAGCATCCACGCATCGGCAGGCTCTTCTTGCTTTTCACCTCCGCGCACGAAGGTTGCAAGGGAGCTGAGAAGGCTATTGATCGTTTCTAAGACGGCGACGCAGGTCGAGCGGAAAAACTCTCCGATTGTGTGGAGAAAACCAAAAGGGGATCCACTGCTTGTTGCTTCCGGTGTGATCGTCGTCTGCTGCGCTGAGATCCCGATCGGAGATGGCCCCTGTTGAGTTGGGGTAGAAGCTGGGCTCGCAGCTGTAGCTGCGTGTGTTGGTTGAATCCCTGTTGCCATGGTTTCCTCCGTGAGATGATCAATATCGTTGATCAAAAGAAAACAATTTAATTTTTTTATATGAAAAAGCAAAGCGATAAAATTCAGTTCCACAAATATCTTTGAAGCAGGAATAGAAAATCTTTGCGCTATTTTTTTCCTTGAGCTACGATCTTGCGCAATCGAAATTTTCAATAGAATTTCGAGGACCTCGATGTTCCACTTTTTGGGGCCAGAGGAAAACAATTCTAACAACCATTTTTCCAACAAAGGCAGTGAGATGAAAGGTTTTTTCAAACATGCTTCTATTTTCGTTTTTTCCTCCCTTTTTTGCGCTTCGGCATTACAGTCGCAAGAGCAATGGTACAATGAAACATTGTATCCAGAATGGGGTCAAAGGATACGGATGGACGAGGTGATTTATGAAGAGAAAACAGAGCTCCAAGATCTCGTGATTTTTGAAAATGAGCGATTCGGAAGAGTGTTGGCCTTAGACGGTGTCATCCAGCTTACAGAAGCGGATGAGTACGTTTATCATGAAATGTTAGCCCATGTCCCTCTTTTAGCCCATGGCAACGCACGGCGCGTCTTGATCATCGGCGGAGGAGATGGCGGGATGTTAAGAGAGGTCTTACGCCATCCCAATGTGGAGACTGTAGTCCAAGTCGAGATCGATGCTTCGGTCATCGAGCTTTCCAAAAAGTGGATACCCAACGTATCGCGCGGCTCATTTGATAATCCACGCTTACAGCTCGTCATTGCCGACGGAGCAAAATTTGTTCAGGAAACCGATCAGCGTTTTGATGTGATCATTTGCGACTCAACCGATCCGATCGGCCCAGGTGAAGTTCTGTTCACTTCAGAATTTTACGGCAATTGCAAGCGCCTCTTGAACCCAAAAGGGATCTTCGTGAACCAAAACGGAGTTCCTTTTCTGCAAGGGTTTGAGGTCACCGATACATATCGGAATAGAAAAGACCATTTTGCGGTGACGACCTTTTACCTGGCGCCAGTTCCAACTTACGCCGGCGGGTTCATGGCCTTTGGATGGGCGACAGATTGCGAAGAGTATGCGAATGTCAGCCTTGAGATCTTGCAACAAAGGCTTAGCAAAATTGATGGGAAGATGAAGTATTACACTCCAAAGATCCATCAAGCTTCGTTTGCGCTGCCTCCTTTCATCCAAGAGAACATTCCAGGAGAAGGAAACTAATGGCATCGGAACGTCCAGTTTCTTATTCCTATGCAAACCAGGGGGCCAATTTTTGGCCCCCCTATAATCCTTGGTTGCATGTAAGCTATCAGAGACCTGTATTGGTTGGGCGCACTTTTATTTCCGTGCAAGAGTCCTGGGAAAACATTGCCTATCTTGTCCCTGGAAGTTTGCAGAAGCAGCATGGCAAGCCTGCGGCATACAGCAGTTATCGTCCTCAATATTCGCACGAAGAGGTAACGCGGCTTCCATTAGTTGTTCTCCTATCGACGGCAGACGCTTTGAAGGATACTCTTCCAAAGGAGCACCATAGCTCGTTTCATCTTGAACTTGCACAAATTGCACTCTGCAAGAAGGTCGATGAGGTCGCAGAGTCCTATTTCCAAAAGGCGGTCGCCAACGGCTCAAAGAACCCAGGCGCATGGCTAAGTTACGCAAATTTTCTTGATGCCTGCGGCAGGAAGCGGGAGTGCCTTGAGGTTTTGCAAGAAGGTTTCCGTTTTTGTCCCGAGTCCAACGAATTGCTTGAGTCCATTTTACTGAAGGAGATTCAAGTCAGTCATGTGCAAAGTCATTAATCTTTAATGGCCTAGCTTCTTTACCTAGGGTGGGGGCCTCGAAGGGTAAGTTCATTCTAGACTTGTTATTTTTATAATAATTTATTTAATTTATTGTATTTGTTTAATTAAAGTTTAAATTTTGTATAATTTAATCGTAAATTATTAGGTATTATATGGCAGCAACTAGCAATTGTTATAATTATTCTTTGAAAAGCGGTTTGCAATACGTTTCTGAAGAGGTTGCAGCAGCCACCGTTATCCAACGGGCTTTTCGGAAATGGCAGTTCACGAAAGAAGCTTCTAAGGGAGCCTCTTCAGAACAAGTTGCTCAGCTCCATCTCAAAATGAACGACTGGTCTGAACAGGGATTTGCTAGATATCCCCGGATGCCGCTTGTTTCCCGATCGATCACAACTGAAAAGTGTGCCCAGGTCATGAGCAAGGATTTTCCCGAGTTGCATTCATCGCAAAACCCAATTGTCAGTCCAGAAGCGATCACCCACGTTACATTTGACGCGTTTAAGAGAAAACTTGGCGATGTTGTCGACGAGTTTTTACAGCATCTAATGAGTTTACCGGAAGCGGAGAGAGGCTATGTCCTTGTCGTTGACGAGCGTGAAAAGAGCAATAGCTGGGCGCTTAGCCTATGCTTGGACAAATTGGCTGCTCATCCGCCGATCGACGTGATCTACAAAGATGATCTGTCCAAGGTGTACAAAAACCCAAAGGTCAAGCATGTCGCCTTTATGGATGATGCTTCTTACTCGGGATCGCAACTCAAGGGATCCATCGATGAATGTTCCACCCTTTTTCCGATGATGCCCCAGTTAAAAGGGGTCCATGTCCTGGTTCCATTTTGTTCGCCTGTTGCTAAGGAAAAAATCTTGAGTGCTCTGCAAAATGAAGAAACGCTGCAAAACAAGATCTTCTTTCCGTGCTCGAGCCCGATCCATGCGATACGTGACCTGCCCGATGTCTCAAGTGGGATCATCAAACAGAGCAATGTTGCCCAGTTTGTTCAGCAGATCGCTTCTAGATATCAAGCTTCCAATGTCCATCTTTCAGCAAATAAAGTGCCGGGTCTCCATCTGTTCGCCTTTGATCATAAGATTCCCGATGCTCTTTCCGTGGTTACACCGTTAATGGAAAGCTTGCTCGGAAAAATTATCCCACCCTACAAATCTGAGTTCGACGCAGTCCTCGATGAGCACTCCAAGCAGTTAGAGGCAGGCCTTAGAGTCGATCTTTTACCTGAGATAGGCCCTCAACTAAGCGAAGCTGCGGTCCTTGTTCGCAAAGAGCAAACGTTGTACTTGGCTACGAAGAGCTATCTTGATAATGATGTGGTCATTCAAAGAAATGGGGTGAATTTGCCTATTCTTTCCTGTGAAATGGTCCCCATCCTTCCAAATGATGTCGTTGTGGTTGAAGGGGTTGGGAATTTCCAATTCGATGGAAATAAGATTGCTTAGAGGGGGGTGCAAATCCCTTATTAATTTTATTTTTATCAATTGTCTCCATTAACAGATTCTGGTACATTATTAAGACCTAATTAATTTTTTCGGTCTAATTTTTTATGTCTGCTGTATCATCTCCTCAAAGAGTTCTTCCAAAACCTGATTTTTCAATTTTTGGAACCCCTCTTTCCGATGATGAGGATCTCCTGCCAGTTGCTTCAGAATCAGCTTCAACTGTAGAGATGAACCAGGATTACTTCGCAGTTGTTCCACCTTTTCCAAACCACACGAATCCCTTTTCCATTGAAACCACTACTGCAGCAAAGACGAACTCCCTTTTTTCTCCTAAGAAACCTCAGCCGCAGTCTACATTTGAAACTCCCGAGAAAGTAAAGACCTTAAAAAGGGTTGTTCGTGAGTATGATTTTGAAAATGATGGGGAGCCGTACGGCACGTCAAAGAAGCAGATTGCAGAGGGAATTAAGGCCCTTAATACCGACCTGACAGATACACCGAATAAAAAACAGAAATCGACCCAATCGCGTATTGTCGGCCGATTGTTTGCAGAGGAGGTCGTAGGCCAAGACCCTGTCTCAGATCCAGTGGCATATCATACGAAAGCTTATGAAATAGCGAAAGCCTCTCCGACGTTAAAGCGTCTTTTCGGAGCCATTGTCCAAGCTGATCGAACAGCGCAGCATAAAGCCCTTTCCCTTCCGATCCCCATAGAGATCATCAATATTAAACACCTGATTGAAGCAGACAAGAGGGGGTTTCATCTCTGTCTACCCGATGATCCTATGTACCAGCAACTCTCTGATTTCCGCCATTCCTATAATACTGTTTTTCAAGCGAACTTCCCTGTTAATTCTTCCGGCAAGACCAAGTTCTCCACATTTTTTCCTCTTCATGGAGTTGATGAACTTGTCAATGTGATCCAGTCTGCCGAGCCGATTGCAACCATTGGAAATCGCTTTTTGTGCCACGTGCCCGACCAGCTGTTTCTCATCGAAATGTACAAAAGCGACGGTGTGATCAAATCGGCATTTCCGATTTTTTTCTATAAGGTCTGGAACCCTGAATCCTTAGGCTATCCGATCGTCTGCGGAAAACGATTAGTGGCTCCGAATGAGCTCTTGGATAAGGCAAAGCTTGCCTTGCTTGAATACTCTAAGCCAAGCTTAAACTCGAACCGATCAAATCCAATTCGCTACACGATCGAGTCCAACTTGATCATTGATCTAGCTCCATCTCTACCAGATCTTGGAGTTTCGCAAGGAATCTTTATGGAGTTTCCTAGGTCTTTATTTCAGGGCCTGATCGATGCCGACATCTTAGATGCGATCTGCCAAGAAGCTTAAAATCATTTGTTTTTGTAAAAAAAGTGATATTAATTGGTTTTAGTTTTCTTTTTTTTGTCCATCCTGGTGTGCTGTTAATTATTGAATTGATTTTTCTTTA
This sequence comes from Verrucomicrobiota bacterium, assembly GCA_018239725.1. Lineage (GTDB taxonomy): Bacteria > Chlamydiota > Chlamydiia > Chlamydiales > Rhabdochlamydiaceae > Acherontichlamydia. The sequence continues at coordinate 15,603 of JAFEGU010000381.1, forward strand.
AGAAAGCTCTTCCCCATCTATCCATAGATCTAATTTTTTAATTTTTTTCTGTTTTTGATCAGTTTAGAACTCTAAACCTGTTAGCCTTTTTTCTTTTCAATTTGATTGTGATTTTTTAATTTTAATTAAAACATCAGTTTAATTGATCTGATAGTTTCGTTTGTGTATAATTGATATCAAACTTAATTAAAGGTGAGAGTTTTATGAATTTATGGATATTCAATTCAAAAAATCCTTCGAAATCGTTTCGAGCGCTTGCGCGTTTTGTCGATTACCTACTGCTTTTCCTCGTAGGCGGTTCGATCTCGATGTTCTTTCCCTGGTTCATAGATACTCTGTATTACCTGGCCTTTGCCCTTGCCGTTCCTTTCTTGTGGATTCCTATTGAGGCCCTGTTAGTTTCGCTTACTGCGACAACGCCTGGTAAAGCCCTTTTTGGAATCAAGATCTTCGAGAGGACTGGACGCAAGCTCAGCTATTGGGAAAGCTTTAAGGCTGCCTGCTTCTTCGGTCCTAAAAATATCGCGATCCGGCAGATGGCCCTTTCATTTAAGCGGCGTATTACAGCTTTGATCATCATTGCAGGGTGTGCCATTGCCAGCATATTTGGAAATGCTCTGACAAAGTGGTCGATCGGCCTTGAGAAGGGGATTTCGACAGAAGGGTGGGTCCAGTATGCCCATGAAGATGCCGGCTTTAAAGTCCATTTCCCTAACGACCCTCAGCAAGAGTCAAAGCTGCTCCCGATTCCTGAAGCGAACAAAGTCCTCAATTACGAAGAGATAAAAACCCATCAGAACAAAGAAGTGTTCTATTCAGTGACGTATATGGACCTTCCGAGGAAATGGAAAATGGCAGGTTCGACCACGCTGCTCAAAGGCGCTTTGGACATCATGGTCAAGTATATGCCAGGAACAACGATTATTGAGAAGAAGTTCTCAACACATCAAACCCACCGCTCTCTTGACTTCCGCCTTCAGCAAGGCGACCAGCACGTTAAAGGGAGGCTCATTTTGGACGGGACAACCCTCTATAAGCTGACAATTACCTACCCGCCCTCTTTAGAAGCAGAGCTTCAAGACAATCCTTTCTTAGATTCGTTCGATTTATCAGCAGCTCAGTGATCCTCGTGAAGGTCTTTGATCCAAAAGGTCAAAGCCTTTTCTGAAGGTTCATCTTCATTAGGACCCTTCCAGATCAGACTGCACTGCAGATCGGGGCAGTGCACATACCCTCGCTTGCGCCAAAAGTCGTGCAGCGGTAAGTAGTTCGCAGGTTTAAATGGGTCTGATTCAGGCCTAACAGGGTCGAAAAAGCAGATGTGCTTGTATTTGAGCAGATGCTTGACATGCGTTTCACGGACATCGAAGAAGTGATGGCCAATCCCTCTGTTCCGGTATTGTTTCAACAGCACAGACTCCCCAAAGTAGTAGTAGGTCGAGATATCGTGGAACCGATTGAGAAATGGCTTTTGGATCTCTTCCATTTCTAACGCCAATGGAATGCCCAGAGATACTCCAACAAGGGTGGTATTGTCAAAGACGAGCACGCCGATCGATTCTTTGCTCGCCAGGTACCGCTTTAAGCGCGCTGTTTCCAAGCTCAAGTCGGGCTCTTCCAAAAAGGGGTATTCCCGAAAGACATCCATACGCAGTTTTGCAATGCTATGCAAATAGGTCCTTAAAGCTGGGCCTATAAAAGTGCGGACATGGATATCAGTCATCAGCATAGGTGTACCTCTACTTTAGATTGAACTTAACCAAACTCTACGAATCCGACTTGCCTGCTCTAGCACGTTCTCAGATCTTGAGATTTGGTTGTGTTTTTAATCTGAATTTTAGGTTTCTTTCATAGAGTCTTAGCGCATCTTTCGGGCGCTTTTTCCAAACTTTGGCACATACATAGGTGCATCCACCTATTGAACGTGCCAAAGGTTGCAAAAATTCCCTCGAAACCTGCACTAATCATCTATAAAATGAACCCAAAAATCAGCTTATAGGTGTTTTGTTATGCTCAAATGCCCAAAAAAATGAAAGTAAGAAATTTATTTTCGAAAATTGCTTGTGGGTTTGGGACCTCAACGCTATATTTTGCTTAATCACAAGGGAGATCGAACCAATGGCAAAGCTCTATTTTCGACATGGCACCGTAGGGAGTGCAAAAACATTAAATCTTCTTGCTGTTGCGCATAATTACCGTCAGCAGGGGAAAAAGATCGTGCTTCTCAAGCCTGAAATGGACACACGGTTTGGCAGGGAGCAGATCAAATCACGCGCAGGTTTGGAGATGGCGGCGGACGTCCTGGTCACTCCAGAGACCAACATCTTTGAACTAGACTTGGAAGGTGTAAGCTGTATCTTGGTCGACGAAGCCCAGTTTTTCTCAGCGCAGACGATTGAACAGCTGCGCCAGGTGACTCTTCTAAAAGATATTCCGGTCATCTGCTATGGGCTCCGGACTGATTTTCGATCGAAGCTGTTCGAAGGCTCATTGCGTTTAATGGAGCTTGCCGATTCAATCGAAGAGGTCAAGGCCACATGCCACTACTGCAACCGAAAATCGATCATGAACATCAAGCATGTCAACGGAGTTCCGACTTTGGACGGTCCTTCCGTTCAACTGGGCGCTGAAGAAACCTATTTTCCTGTCTGCTACCGCTGCTATGCGCAGCAGCTTAAGCTAGTCGAGATGTGCGAGCCTCAGCTCGCAACGGTTTGACGGAATAGGCAGTTTTGCATACCGCGCACGCTTAGGTTTAAAGTAAAATCGAAATGAAGCGTTCCGACAGACGAAGCCTTGCCCCAAGTGGGCAGGGTGATTGTGAGGATCGATTTGACAAAGTCTAGCTAAGTTAAAATTCACAAAACCTAAGCGTTCGGGGTATAACTGCCTCTTTACTCTTTTTCCTTCTGATAGGAGCGGTCGGCTGGATTGCAAGCAAGGGCGTCCTGGTGCATTTGGAGCTCTTCTTTGAGCTTAGAGACGATCATGCTGAGCCCTTTGACGTTCCTTCGGTCTGAGGGTATGATCACATCGGCAAATCTTTTGCTCGGCTCGACGAACGAATCGTGCATCGGCTTGACTGTCTTCAAGTATTGATCCCGAATGCTGCAAAAATCGCGCGAGCGCTCCTTCATGTCCCTTTCAATTCTGCGGAGCAGCCGCACATCGTCATCTGTGTCCACATAGATTTTGATATCGAAGAGGTCGCGCACCTCGTCGACTGCAAAGATGAGGATCCCTTCCACGATGATCAAGGCAGCAGGTTGGACAGCTGTCGACTGGGGCAGGCGGGAATGGGTGTGGAAGCTATACTCAGGAACGGAGATCGATTGATTGTTCTTCAAGGCGATCAAATGTTCTCGAAGCAGATCGAAGTCGAGCGAACTGGGATGATCGAAATTTGTTTTTGACCTCTCTTCGAGCGTCTTGCCGGATATGTCTTTGTAATAGGAATCTTGGCAAATCAGAACAGATTGGCCAGGAAAAGCTTCGATGAGCTTATCGGCAAGCGTCGTTTTTCCTGATCCGGTCCCTCCTGCAATTCCGACGATGAGGGGATCGGCAGTATGTCCGTAAGACAGAAGTGCAACAAATAACAGAATAGCGCGTTTGAACATTGATCAACTCCCTTATAAATACTCGTTTACAAGGCATCAATCTTACTCAATGGGCCTTTTGTTGTTGATCTAAACTTCGTTGTTGAGAATTTTTTCTCGGTAGCTCTGCATTAGCTGCACCATGAAATGCAGGTTGTGGATTGTAGCGAGCGTCATGCATGTCATCTCTTTTGCTTTGAAGAGATGATGGATGTACGCTAAGGAAAACTGTTGGCAAGTGGGACATGCGCATCCTTTTTCCGGAGGGCCGAAGTCGGTCGCATTGTCGCTGCGCATGATCTTGAGCGGTCCTTGGTTGGTCAACAGGACGCCATGCCTTGCTGCGCGAGTCGGATAGGAGGAATCGAATGTATCGATCCCTAAAGGCACGCATAGATCGATCGATTCAAGATCGCCGATGCCGAGGAGGTGGTTAGGTTTATCGGTCGGCAGGTGATCCATCGTCTGAGAGAGCATCGTGTGCATCTCTTGCTTGGTCTTTCCCATGCTGCCCCCGATGGCAAAACCATCGAATGCTAGTTGAGTGAGGAAATCGCAGCTGGCCTTCCTCATCTCCGGATTGATCCCTCCATGGATGACAGCGTACATCGCTTGGCCTTGTCGGTTCTGAAGGTGTGCCTTTAAAGAACGCTCTTCCCAGCGGTGTGTCCTGTCCAGAGATTGCTGGAGCGCTTCGGCGGAAATGTGGTAAGGAGGCAGTTCATCGAACGGGATGATGATATCTGCGCCGAGCGCTTTTTGTGCAGAGATCGAGGTCTCCGGCGTCAGCAAAACTTTTTCCCCGTTGCGGTAGGAGCGGAAGAGAACCCCTTCTTCAGAGATCTTGAGAACATGTCCTTCCTGTTTCTTTGTTCCTCGGCTCTTTAGTTCATCGGCAACAGATCCGTAGGCCAGGCTAAAGACCTGAAATCCCCCTGAATCTGTAATGATTGGAAGCGATCTGTTGATGAACCGGTGCAGCCCGCCTGCTTTTTGAACGATCTCGACACCTGGCTGAAGGAGGAGGTGGTAGGTGTTGCAGAACATCAACTGAAGTCCGATCTGCTGGACTGTGGCGTTGTCTAAAGCTTTAAGGGTGCCATTCGTTCCAACGCCGACGAAGTTCGGTGTATCGATCACGCCGTGCGGTGTATGGATCCGTCCGACGCGCGCTCTTGATTTTGTCGATGTGTGGAGCAATTCGAAGTAAAACTCTGTCGGAGCGGCTGTCTCATCATGTTGGGCAGGACATTCCAAAACTGTCATTGAACTTCCTCCTGAAGCGGAACAATCCGTTTTGAAAAAGCGATGAGCGGGCTAGAGCAGCTGATGATCAGGAGTTTGACTAGGAAGCTGATCGCAATGATGTCCCAAAGGGAGGAAACAAGTCCGTACAGGCCCAAGTAGCTGAATAGAACCGTGTCAAGGAACTGGGAAAGGGTCAAGGAGACGGCGTTGCGTCCGGTCAGAGGCAGTTCTGTCAGCTTCTCTTTCAAATAGCTGAAAAGACGAAGATCGATCTGCTGAACGATGAAGAAAACGGCAAGCGAGGCTAGGAGCAATCGTGGAGAAGGAGAGAGGAGTGTCTGATAGGCCCCGTGGGCAGTGTCGTAGGGACTAGGTTGATACAAGAGGTGCAATTGGGCCATGGCGACGAAAAAGAGCATCGAAAAAAAGCATGCCCACAAACCTTTTGCAGCAACCTGTTTTCCAAAATATTCCCTCAGCAAGTTTAAACCTAAGATGCTTCCAATGGCAAACACATCGCTGCATGTGATGTGAAAACCGAAAAAGGTCATTTGTTTGAGGACGAACAAATTCGCAAGGACAGCCTGCAGAGAGATCCATGTGATGAGAGCGGACTTCCCAAATCGTAAGGCAAGCATCCCAAAAGCAAAAACTGTCAAAACTTGTACAATGAATAGGGCTTCGTTCATTTAAACACTTGAATTTCAAACAAATAGAGTAGACATGATATCAGAGCCTAATGAATTTGTAAATAGACAGGATTTAGTTTTGTGTCATAGAATGGAAGTTTACAAATTAGGAGGAACCGATGAAAAGAATATTATCAGGATTTCTAGCTCTGTGCGCAACGCTTTTTGCTACTCCAGCGATGGCTCAAGAAAAAGTTTCACAGTCCCCAGTTCAACAAACCCTTTCCATCATTAAGCCCGATGCGGTTGCAGCCAACCATATCGGCGGAATTATTGAAATGATTGAAGCATCGGGACTTAAAGTCGTTGCTCTCAAAATGGTCCGTTTAAGCGATGAGCAGGCCAGCCAGTTTTATATCGTCCACAAAGACCGCCCCTTTTACAAAGACCTGGTTGCCTACATGAGCTCCGGTCCGGTCGTTGTCCAAGTTTTGGAAGGGCCTGATGCCGTTAGCGTCTATCGCAACCTGATGGGTTCTACAAATCCTTCCCAAGCGGCTCCAAACACGATCCGGGCCAAGTTTGGCAAAAGCATTCAAAACAATGCTGTCCATGGCTCAGATTCTGCAGAAAATGCCAAGACCGAGATCAACTTCGTCTTTAAATCGAACGAAATCTACTCCCGTTAATAGGATCCTTTTATGGAATTTTCCCAGCTTCTGACCTACTTTGTTTCTGTCCTCGTCATCTGCAACCCTTTCTCGGCGCTTCCGGCCCTGCTAGCCTTAACGCACGGCCGTACTCTCGCAGAAAAAAGGAGGACAGGGATTATATCTGGGTTCGCCGTCGCTGTGATCTTAGTCCTTTGCACGTGGATCGGCGGACCTCTTTTGCAGTTCTTGGGCATCACTGTTTCAGCTTTCCAAGTCGCTGGGGGTATCGTCGTCTTTATGCTGGCCCTTTCCTTCCTTAACGCAGAGGTCAGCCGGATCAAGCAGACAACGGAAGATCAAAAGGAAGCCCAAAGAAAAGATTCGATTGCTGTTGTACCTTTAGCAATCCCTTTGATGGCAGGCCCAGGAGCGATCAGCACAGTGATCGTCCAGGTCTATTCCTTTCCTGGCTTTTTGAACCAGTTCTACTTAAGCATTTGCGCCATCTTTGTTGCTGCTACACTTGGCATCACGCTTTACTTTGCAGGGAATGTGGAGAAAATGCTCGGCCATTCGGGCATCAACATCGTCAACAGGCTTGGCGGTTTAATTTTGGCTGCGATTGCGGTCGAGACGATCTCAAAGGGATTGATCGGCTTGTTCCCGCATCTCGGCGTTGCCGGATAAATTCTGAGTTTCTCTATCATTAGCTCCAATCTCATCAGAGAGCCTTTGATCAAAATAGGGGAGAAGCTCGGGAGCCTTTTTCTCGAGCCACTCCCTTAGTTCCAGCGTGGCGAAAAAGAGCTCTTTTTTATAGGCAAGGGGATTGGCCATGTTGGGATCTGGAATGAAGGACCCAAGGTCGATCTCGATTGCCTGGTTGCCCATGTAGCCTAGGTTCCTATTGATGAAGTCCCGATCATAAAACCCCTTTTTACACCGGTTGATGATCAGAGTGAACAAAGAATCGATGCTCTTCTGGGCATCCTCATACCGTTTTTCACGGACAAGTTGTGCAAAATGCTTCTCTAAAGGCTCAGCCCTTCTTTGCAGCAAGAACTTTGCACTATCGATCGGCACCTCATAGGCAATCCCATTTTTGTCGATCAGTGTCAGGTTGCGATGGAAGGTATCGGTTGGATTGAGGTGCATGTAAAAGACTCCCGTTTCTTCCTTCAACCGATCATAGGCAAGCTTGCAGCTTGAAAAGGTGCGTGTCAGCCGGAATTCCCTGATCCCAAAAACCCTTTGATAGCATGTGTTGAGCCAGCCTGTTCCCTTCGTTTGGATCAATGGGTGGTTGGAGAGGGTCCCAGCGTAGGCGCGGTGGTCTTCAGAAAGCAGTCCCTTGTTGAAGTAGACAGGCCTTGCAAACCCCAATTTAAAGAATTTGATGACCGTTTTTCCATCTTCGCTCATGAAAGCGAAGCACTCGCTTCCTGAACCGATCAGTCGAAAGGGCTGGTCAAGGGCCTGCTCGACCTCTTCCATCTGTTCTTTGGAAAGGGGGGCCGTGTCCCACTTAGGCTGGTAGGGAAGGTCGTCGGCAGTGATTTTTTGCAGGCAAAAACCATTTGTCTGCAGTTCGATGAGCTGCTCAAGACCGAGGTAGCCCCCAATGCAGCAGGCGAAGATCGCGGTTTTTTTTAAAATGCAAAGAACTTTTGCCTTAATCATAGGCTATGATGATAACCGAAATGAAAGCAGGACACAATCATTTGCTGCACATGAGTTTTAGTTTAGGTAGGTGTCTATAACTCATGTTTTCGCATAAAAGTGATTTATAAACTGGGTGTCTATAACTCATCAATGCTGTAAAATGCTTATCATTAGGTGCTTATGGTTTCGCTAGGAGAAAGCTGTTCGTTGAGGGTCTCTTCGAGAAAAAGGCAGAGGCTAGGGGAGTGCTCTTCCAGCCAATGTTTAAGGCTATTGGTCGCTTTAAGGACCTCGGGTCTATAGTGGGCCCGATCAGCGATCTGAGGGTCCTTGGAAAAGGGGCCAACGTCGATTTGGACCGGCTTTCCATCGATAAAACCATAGTTGGTTCGGATGAGGGGATCGTTGTCGGCGATCCCTTTTTCATACTTAGTAATGAAGAGGTGGACGAGAGAGGAGATCGCCTGCTTGGCTTCATCGATATTGCCCTTTTTGATGTAGTTTAGCAGGGTCGGGTAGACCATACTAGCCCGCTTTTGGATGATAAAGCCATGTTCGTTGGGATCGATCGTATGGCAGATGTGGAGGGGATCGATGATCGTCAGCTCTCTGGGAAGGTCGGAGGTGCGGTTGAGGTGGCAAAAGACCAGGGCGGCCTCGTTGTGCAGTTCCTCTTCTGCAATTTGATAGCTGGAAAATGTCCTTAAGAGTTTTGCATGGAAGTAGTCATAGCGCTCTTGAGCCCAGGCACCGATCCAAGGAAGATGGGAGAGGAAGCTGTATGTGTGCATATTGCGCTGGTAGCGGTTATTGAAGACCTTGATCACATATTTTCCATCTTCAGAACCAAATACAAAGCTTTGCAGTCCTCTGCTAAGATAATGGTATCTCTGGCCAAGAAGTTCTGTAGAGGGGAGGTCCGATGCAGTCCATTTTCTTTCTTCGCAGAGGTTGCCGGTAATTTTCGAAATGCGGAAGCCATGGGTCTGGTGGTGGGTGAACCGGGCAACGCCGATTAAGCAGGCGCACAAAAGAACGAGTTTTAGAAGTGGTTTAATTCTCATCGAGCTTTTCCATTTCTTCTTCAAAGATGGGAAGCAGGGCTGGGTAGTTTTCAGAGATCCAACCTTTGAAACGTTCAGTGATGAGCGATAAGTCGTGCATATAGATTTGAGGGTCTGCTCGCTTGGCATCAGGTTTGAAACGTCCAACATCGATGAAGATCGCTTCTGTTCCGATGAGCCCCACATTGCAATGGATCCGAGGGTCTTCATCAAAGATCCCTTTTTGACAACGTGAAACAATCAGATTGAAGATCGAGTGGAGGGATTTCCTTGCGCTTTCGAAGTTTCCTGTTTTCATCATCTGCGCAATCGTTGGATAGACGAGCTGGGCCTTCTTTTGGAGGATGAACTCAGTCTGGTCGAGATCGATCTGGTGGGAGATTTGGATCTTGTCGGTAATCGATAGGCTTTGATGGATGTCCGATGTCTTGTTCAGGTGGACTGCGATGAGGCCCGATTCTTCTTTTAATGAGTCGTATGCAAGCTTATAGCTGTTGAAGTCTCTGTAGTGCTTGCTGAGCATCCGCTGATGGATTTTGCGGCATTTAGACCGCAATGGTTCTGGCAGTGGAAGAGAAAAGAGCCACGCTTGAGGTTTGCGCAGACGGTGCTTGAAGAACTTGATGACGTATTGTCCATCTTCCGATTCAAAAGCAAAGCACTGTCCTCCAAAGCCAAGATACTTGTACTTTTGAGAGATAGCTTTTTTAAAATCCATTTGATCGGATGTAGTCATTGAGCCGGTATCCCATTGGGGATCGGAAGGGAAGGCCGACTGGAGGCGCGATACGGAAAAACCATCCGTTTGTTTGAAGCAAAAATCGGGAACGAACTCGACGACGGCGATGGCTACGCTAATTTGAAAGAGGATGATTCCTAATTTTTTCAAAGATCGGTTCATAAGCCTTCGATTGCCTTTGCCACCGCTGCATCGCAGTAGCTGGCAAGATCGGGATCTTGGTTCATGAGCCACGCTTTAAATGGCGTTGTAACTCGGATGAGCTCCGATGCGCACATCTCTTTGGACTTCATCTTTTCATTGGCAATGAACCTTCCTACATCGATTTTGATCACTCTGTCGTTCAATAGGCCGCAATTGGTCCTTACGTTGGGATCCCAGTCCTCATACCCTTTTTGGCAGCGGTAGACAATGAGATTAACAATTTGATCGATGATCTGCTGAGAGCGGTTTTTGTTCTTCTCATCGATCAGCCGCGTCAGCGTCGGGTAGATCATATCGGCGCGTCTTTGAAGGATGAAGTCGAACTTATCGAGATCAAGGCGGTGTTCGATGTTGAGAAGATCGATGATGGTCAGCGTTTTGTTCAAGTCCTGGGTTTGGTTCAAGTGGACATAGAGCAAACCCGAGATCTCCGGCAAATCTTCATAAGCGGTCTTGTAGCTGAAGAAGTCCCTCTCGATCTTATCGAGACGTTTCAACCGTTTTTTCTCTTTGTAGCGGTTGAAAACGTAAGGGATCGGAATAAAGTGGTGCCAAAGGGGGATCTTGTAGACACGCTGCTTGAAGAACTTGATCACATATTGCCCGTCTTCGCTAAAAAAGGCATAGCACTGCCCCCCTTTTCCAAAGTAGCGGTATTTCTGCGATAGGGCGGTTTCCATTTCCTTCTTTTCATCGGAGGAGAGGGGATGGGTCTGCCATTTAGGTTCGAACGGCCTGTTCGAAGAGATGGCCCCGATAGTAAAGGTATCTGTCCTTTTTTCGCAAAAATGGGCTACGGGGTAGTAGAGCGCAGCAATGGCAAGAGCTGTGAGGATGGGATAAGCAAAGCGTTTTCGAGATTTATTGGTCATGGCTGGGTGGGATTTGGGCTATGGTCGATTCAAGATGGCCCGATAGTTCGGGGTAGCGAGATCTTAGCCATTGGTTGAGGTTGTCGGTGATCCGGATGATCTCATCGCGGTCGACCATCCGTTCTTGCAGATTGCCGTTTTCAATGCGGAACCTGCCGACATCGATCTGAAGGGGAGTGTGCCCGATGAACCCGAAGTTAGTGTTGAGGTCGGGGTCTTTGTCATGGATCCCTTTTTGACAGCGTAAGCACAAAAGGGAGACTAGCTGGGAAAGGGCGTCCTTAGCATTTTCCAGTCCTTCTGATTCGACCATTCTAGCTAGGGCAGGATAGACAAGTTCAGCGCGTCTTTGAACCAGGAACTCCATTTGATCGAGAGCCACCTCGTGCTTGATCCCGATCTTGTCATAAAAAGTGAGTGTTTGTTTCAAGTAATCGGTCTTATTGAGGTGCAGATAGACGATGCCCGTTTCCTCTTTTAACTCATCATAGGCGATTTTGTAGCTGGCAAAATCCTTGTGGAGCTCATCTAATTTCTTGAGGATCTTCTCCATTTTGTAGGATTGGAGGAACCAGGGCCATCTCAGATGGGTGACCCAAAATGGGGGCTGCAAATGATAGATCCGAAAAAATTTAAGCACGTACTGTCCATCATCGGAAAGGAAGACGTACGACTGGGCCCCTTTTGCCAAATACCGGTAAGGCTGGCTTAAAATTTTAGAGAGGCCTTCTTGCTCTCCAGCATTTAAACGAGGCGTTTCCCATTCTGGATGAAAGGTGAGGTTCGAAGAGATCTTGTACCGGGAAAAACCGTCTGTCTGCTGATGGCAAAAGCGCTGCAGAAGGATCAGTCCTCCTGCGCAGGCTATCGCAACGGCAATTCGGCGTAGATTTTTTTTTTTAGGAATCATGCGGACAATATTATTCGACCGCAGCTTCCCTGTCAATCATTTGAGGCAATTTTGCAAGCTGCCTCGTTTGCCTTGTGCAACTTTTTTAACTTTTAGGCTTCAACGGCCACTTCTGGTGATTGAGTGGAGGAAGATTTGGAGATTACAAGAGATGACTCCCTTGCAAGCTGTCTTCGTTTGCTTGCTGCTTGCATTTCGACGCTTTCGGGAAGGATTTTTCTTCCCTCTTTCCATCCGACTAATGTAACAGGCGCATCCTTGGTGCAAATGAAACCGCCTTCCGAAGGACTTCCTTTGGAAAGATAGCGAGTCTTGATTGCAAACGCTGCAACGAACTTATTTGTTCCGAACCCTTCTGCAATGTCTGGAAATGAGGTGAACTCAGGCAAACTCGTTTTTTCGCCAACTTGTTCGCGCGACTCTTTTTCCGAAGGAGGAAGAGCTTCTTCGTTGGGCATTGTTGAAAAACAACCGTAAAGAGCAGCTCGAAGAAGCTGCCTCTCTCCGCAGCCTCTCCAAAGGATGACCATTTGTTGATCTGGGGAAAATTCCAGAGGAGGCGGAAGATGGAACGTGCGAGTTTTTAGTAGGATCTCTTTAGCATTTTTTTGCTGCTGCTCGGTCTCTAAGCCTTGGATTACAATAGAAATCTTTTCAGGGAGCACAGCAGGATCAAAAGCTGCAGATGGAGGAGATAAATACGACGACTGGTTTAGAGGTTTGTAAGGACTTCGGGCAATCGGTATGTAATTTCTCTGTTGCAAAGAGGACTTTGCAGAGGCCATTTTTTCAGCTTTTTTGCTTATGGGGGAGTCTGTATTTTTTCCATCATCCATGGAAGGAGGGATCGCTGATAAGGACATAAAAAACCTATTTTTTTAGTTTCGTTTCCTTATATTGTATTTCGGAGCTATTAATTTATTATTAAGTTTTAATAAATTATTTTTGTTTTGTTTTAAGTTTGTGATAATTAGTTGTTTGGTTGTTTTTAAATAAATATTTATTAGTCGTTTTCATTGAGATGTTGTGTTACGCTCTTCAGCCTTTATGGAAACACAGCTCAATTTACCCCATCTTTCAACAGCGCCTACCTGGTGTGATCAGGCGTGCAACCAGCTTGCCACTTGCTTGGAGAGCAAGGTGGTCAAGGTGTTTATGTCCGCTTTGGCTGGAGCAGTTGTCGCTCTAGCTGCTGCGATGGCTTTTTCCTGGACGGTCACAATTTTGCCCGTCGTCTTGATTGCGGGAGCAGCAACCGGAACAGCAGCAAATCTTGTCTATGAATGGTGGAATCCCTCTAATACGGTCGAGGGATTTCAAGAACTTGAGGAGGTTGCAAATGTCTTTGAGAGAGTCCCGAGGGTCCTTCAAGCTGTTCGCGCCGTCGATAATTTCATCCGGTCCAATCCGATCCGATTGCAGCAAAGCTACGACTACCACAACTTTCACCATGAGCTCACCATCATCACGGAACAGGTAAGAAATCGCCCTGATCTTAGCAGTGTTTGGGAAGCTTTTCTTAACAGGATCGAAGGCACAGCGGTGCACCATCCCGATGGCAGAGCGATCACGCTGCATGTCGGGATGGAACGGGAACGTCTTGCAGGGCGAAATATTGAGGTGATCACCGATCGGCTGGACCCGGCGTCGCCGCATTTTGAAAGGGACTGCGCCCAGTTGTTTGGAATCGAAGATGAGTGCTTTGCAGGGAATACAACAGCAAATCCCCAATGGCTGAGGGAGCAATGGCAGAATCCGCAAAATCAAGTCCATTTGGCAAGAAGAGGGGACACGCAGGAAATTTTGGGCTATGTCTGGGTGAGAGAAGTACAGGATGCGGAAGGGCATCCCGTATTGCATATTCCTAGCGTCGGTAGAAAAGCGGAAGCTTGCTCGCTAGGTGTTGCAAGCCGGATCTTCCAGCAGGTCTTTGCCCAGCCTTTAAACCGATTTAACTACGTCTATTTAGAAGTGCGGGAGAGCAACAGGGATGCGATCGTCCTTTATGATCGATTGGGATTTAGGCAGGCAACGGTCTATCCCGGCTACTATACCTATCCTTTAGAAAATGCCCTTGTAATGACAAGGCCTTCCGTGATCATTTAAACGCTCATCAATCTAAAATTTTAATTCTATTTAGATTTATTTTTATTTAATTGCGCATTAATTGCGATTGATTAATTAATCGTTATTATTTTGTTATATTAGTTGGTTGTGTTATGATCTTGCCACTTTTATGGAAACACAACTTAATTTACCACATCTTTCCCGGTCCCCTAGCTGGTGCGATCAAGTAAGCGTCCAGATCGATTCTTGCATCAATACCAAGGTCTTTCGTGTTTTCTTTTCTGCGCTGGTCGGGTCGAACTTAGCAACGGCAGGGCTGCTGATCGCTGCTTTGAGTTTTCCTTTTTCTGTTACCCTTTTGCCGGTCGCGTTGATTGGCGGGGGCGTTGCAGGAGCTGCAGCGACGCTCTTTTACGAGTGGCTAATAAGCGGCACCACGGAAGAGTATGAAGAGCTCAGACAGATAGCTCATGCCTATGAAGGGACTCCTCGGATGATGGAAGCTCTCCATGCAGTCGACCAGTTCGTGAAAACGAACCCCGTCCAGCTTGAGCAAAGTTATGACTACCACAACTTTCACCATGAGCTGACAGTTATCACAGAACAAGTGAAAACGCGCGCAGATCTTAGAGGGATATGGGAGACCTTCCTTAACCGCCTTGAAGGGCGGACAATCTATCAACCCGACGGCAACACCACAACGTTGCATACGGGGATGGAGCGGGAAAGGCTTGCAGGGCGCAATTTCGAAGTGATCACAGAACGCCTTGATCCTGCCTCGCCTCATTTTAATCGAGAGACTGAGCAGGCATTTGCAATTGCCGAAGAGTGCTTTGCAGGCAATACCTCTTCACGCCGCGACGCCTTGCGTGCCGTATGGCGCAACCCGCACAATCAGATCCATCTAGCAAAGCGTCGAGATACTGGAGAAGTGTTGGGCTACGTGTGGGCAAGAGAAGAGCGCGATCAGCAAGGCCGTGAATTTTTGCATATCTGCAACGTCGCAAGAAAAGCAGAAGCCTGTTCGATCGGTGTGGCAAACCGACTTTTCCAGCAGGTCTTTGCCCAACCTTTGAACCGATTTAGTTCGGTATATTTAGAAGTGAGGGAGAGCAACCGAGATGCGATTGCCCTGTATACGCAATGGGGATTCCGAAGCCAGCAGGTGCATACCAACTACTTTACCCATCCTCTGGAAAATGCCCATGTCATGACACGGGCTCCTGTTATTACTTGATAACGATCGTTCTTTGCACGTCGTTGAACATCCCGCCCACAGGTTTGTTCGTAGGATCGAGCAGTTCAAGGCGGATCCTGTGCATTCCTTTTTTTAACCCGAAGATATAATAAGGCTGCCAAGAGCTAATTGTCCTCTGAACGTTGTTGTCCATTGTCAGGCGCACCTTATAGCCATCTTTTGAAAGGCGGCAGTTGGTGACGTAGAAGTCGAGCAGGATCGGTTCTCCGTTGTTGTAGGAATATTCCCCTTGAGGTTCGTTGTATGTGAGGTAAGGCTGGGAGAGGTCGACCTGGGGGTTGTCCGCTTTTTTCTGATAATAGAACACACTTGCTGCAAAGCACCCATCATCTTTGAGGCTCTCATTGTAGGAACGGACTGGAAAAACCCGGATCACGTGCATCCCAGGCTGCAGCTTGAAAGGGATCGTAAAATCGGCCGTCTGGTCGAAGTACTCTTGGACATCATCCAAAGCATCGATCAGAGCCTCGTTAACCGCAAAGTAGGGTTGATTATCGATGAAAATGTGCAGGGCCTGCCCTTCATTGTCGTTGTAGATCTCTTTTTTTCTGGGAAAATCGCTGTCTGTTCCCAATGAAAAACCGTCTAATCTAATTTGCCCTTTGATAGTCCCTGCAGATTTCACTTCTCCATTTTGTGGAAATAGGATCTTTGTGACGACATGGTCGGGCTCTGGAGTCGGATCAACAGGAACAATTCTTATATCTTTGGGATTTGGGATCTGTTCATTGAGCTCTGCGCAGAATCCGCTGTTAAGCGCAAGTGTGAACAAAATGGCAAACGCTGTCGTGGAAAAGAGTGAATTCATGGTGCAACCTCCGCATGTGTCATTGATCTGGACTTTGTCCCTTTTTAGGATCGAAGGCCTCGAGATATTTTCCTCCCTGAGGAGTTAATTTAAGTGGCAAGGGGTTGAGCGACCCCTTCCTGTTTAAATTAATCTTCTAGTTCGACTTGTCGTCGAGCGCCAGAGGAAATTGACGAGGCTTGCGATCCTAAAAAGGCACAAAGCCGAGATTAATAATTGGATGTACTTTTTTCCCTGTTAAATGTCTACAAAATTCGAGTTGCTAAAATATTGACAATCAATTATCGACAAGATGAAGAGGGAATCCCAATGACCGTAGGTTCTGTCGACATTATTTTTTTCATTGTTGTCTTTGGATTGTTATTTGACTATACCAACGGATTCCACGACGCTGCAAACGTCGTTTCTACAGTCATAGCCACACGCGTTCTACGGCCTCTGACGGCAATCCTGATGGCAGGTGTGCTCAATACGCTTGGCGCCACACAGATCAGCGGCGTTGCCCAGACAATCGCAAGCGGGCTCGTCGATCCCCACTATTCGACACAGGCTATGGTCTTGGCGGCTTTGATCGGAGCGATCTTATGGAATGTCCTTACTTGGTATTTGGGGATACCGAGCAGTTCTTCTTATGCGTTGATCGGGGGGCTGATCGGTTCCGTTTGGATCAGCGGCGGACAGAATGCTATCCTATGGAACAGCGTTGCCCTCAAAGTGTTGATCCCGATGGTGCTCTCGCCGATCGCCGGCTTTTTCTTAGGCTACCTTGTGATGAAAGGGCTTAAAGTGCTCCTTAAGAACCCAAAGCTTAGGAACAATAAGGCCATCTTCGCTAAACTTCAGATCGCTTCTGCCAGCCTTGTCGCCCTCTCGCATGGACTGAACGATGCGCAAAAAAGCATGGGTATCATCACACTGGGACTGTTTGCAGGAGGGTATCTGGCAACTCCCCACATCCCTCTTTGGGTCATCTTAGCCTGCGCGCTGACCATGGGCTTAGGCACGGCATCGGGTGGTCTTCGGATCATTCGGACAGTTGGTTTTGAGATCACCAAGCTCGAGCCTTTCCAAGGGTTTGCTGCTGAAACGAGCGCCTCTTGCGTGATCTTGACAGCGAGCTTTTTAGGAATGCCGGTCAGTTCGACCCACATGATCGTCGGGGGCGTAACAGGAGTCGGCGCAGCAAAAGGAGCATCGAAGGTCCGCTGGCGGATAGCCAGCAAGCTTGTGTTAGCTTGGATCTTTACGATTCCGGGAGCTGCCGCTGTTGCAGCTGGAACCTTTTACCTGCTCAAGCTTTCAAACATCATCTAATTTGATCAGGATCGTGGATCAATGGCAGGTTGCCGACATCCATCTCCTCAAACAGGTGGACTTCGATCTCATTTCTTAAATGTTCCGGCAGCACCGCCTTTATCCGTTCTCTTGATTCTTCCGTGTCAGTGAACAGGATATCGCAGCCTTCTTCGCCAAGGTAAACGGGGGTGTCCAGAAGGTATTCCATCGGATTGGGATTTGGATGGGAAGGCTTGGGCTTTACAGTAGTTGATGCAAAAATGATCGGAGCGGGATCTGTGATCAATGAGCGGATATGCTCATCTGCCGGAATCTGGATTGCCGGCGGCGCATCGCTCATCAGTTCGGCAACAATCCGTTGATGTCCTGCTTGAATCAGGTCTAATTCTTTAACAAAAATGGGCTTTAGCTGGTCCAAGTGATCTTGCCGGCCGCCTTCTAATTTTGTATCTAATGTTTTAATCAGCAGCTCAAGCCATGTACTCGATCCGCTGCGGCAATAGGCGACTTCATTTTTAACAGCGCTAATGCTGAAATGGATCGATACTTCGCCTGCTCGGGGAATATCTGCTACCGATGAGAAGATCGTCTGCAAAGAATGGGGCATCCGAAGAGGACACGATGGGCCTATTGACCGGTAGGTGTTCAGGAACTCTTTTTCTTCCCCAGTGAAATCATGTTCGATCAATGCGATGAGCTGCCTTAACGGCTTTTCTTGTTTCTGCCATTCTTGGTCAATTCCAGCCAACCAAGCGTCGCGATGAGGGACAATGCCTTGGATAAATGCATCGTAATTCCATTGCTTGAGCTGCAAGAGCTCGATGGTCCTTCTATTCCACTGGCTCTCCATAAACAAACTGTAGCTTCCAAGTTTAAATAAATGCTTAAGATGTTTTGGACTAAAGTAGGCGATCCCCGCATAACTTCTGATCCGCTCAATATCCCGGACCGTTTCGACCGAGACATTTGCATTGTTGATCCCTTTGTTGCTGATGCCGACAGTCAGCTCGCCGCACATCGGTGCGGTCCGATCAGCCAAAAGGGCGCCTGTGCACTTAAGTTGGAAATTGCTTGATAGGAGCATCATCGCCAAAGCGGATGTGCTTGATCCATGAATGAAAGTCAGCCTGGAAAGAAGTTTCATCTTTTCTTGGATTTCGGAGGGAGAAAAGAGCTCCACAAGCTTTTGCTTCATTTCACGCCTGTTCTCTTTGCTTGCAGGAGGTTTGTATTTCACTGTTTTTTGAAGTCCTTCATAGAAATGGTGGGGCAAGCTTGAACGGGATGTCTTTTTCCAGAAATCATAACAGCGAAAGGGCATATGGGCCGAGTGCAGTTGTCTAAGCGCTGCCTTATACTCCTGATACAAGGGAGAGCTCTTTCCATGTTCTGCTTTGACCTGCCTTGCAATCTTTTCGATCTCGCAGATATCGCCGATCGAATAATCCCAAACGCTTGCCTTGAGTAGATTGGGCATGCTCGAAGAGCTGGAAGGTTTGTCCAGGCTGTGCAAAGGGAGCAGAATACTTGGGTGTGAGATGATCTCTGTAGCAGACATGAGTCCTCCAATCCTTAAATGCTTGTTATCTGATGCGGAGCATGGATCAACGGAACGCCGCTCACGTCAAGCTCTTCGAATAGGTGGATCTCAATTTCCTTTTGTAAATGTTCCGGAAGGACAGCTCTGATCCTCTCTCTGGACTCATGTGTATCGGTGAACAGGATGTCGCTGCCATCCTTGCCCAGTTTTGTTGGAGTATCAAGGGCGTATTCGCTGGGATTAGGGCCTGCTGCAATTGGCTTGGGTCTAATGGTTGATGAGGAAAAGATGATTGGAACGGGCTGGGTAATCAAAGAGCGGACCGCTTCATCTTGAGGAATCTCGATGACTGCAGGGGCATCGGAAAGTGCTGCGGCGATATGGTTGAAGCCCCTTTCAATCCGTTCAAGCTCTTCTTCAAATACCGGTTTATATTCATCCATGTTAGATCCATAGAGCCTAGAACTTAGCATGGTATCGATCAATGCAGACCATTGATAGTTTCCTTCTCTGTAATGGCTGATTTCCCTATATACAGCATCGACTCCAAAATTAATGCCGCAACGGGATTTTTTGGGGATATCGCTTGGATTGGCAAACACGTCTTGCAAACTGCTTGGCATCTCTACTTTGTTTGAGTTCCTGGATGAGCTTCCGTCGCGTTGATTAGAGATGAATGCGATCTCCTCTTCTGTAAATGTGTGGTCGATGATCGCTAGCAGTTGCTTAAGGGGTTTTTCTTGTTGCGCTCTCTCTTTTTCAAGAGAAATCAGCCATTCATTTCGGTTAGGCAGAACGATCTGTTGGAACAACGGAGGTTCCCATTGCTTCATCTGTATGATTTGAACGGCTTTTCTGCTCCAGCCATCTTCCTCTGAAAGAAGGGAATAGGGTTCGCGGATTTTTGCAACGTTTTTTTGAAATTTGTAATCTGATAACGGAAATGTGTAATAGGGATCCGATTCCGTTGCAATAGTCAGATCTTCTCCATTAGCTAATTGCGCCGATAATGTCTGGAGGAGAGGGAGCCGTTCTCGATACTCTTTGAGAGTAATACTATACCACTCTGCGGCGTGTGGTTTTTCGATGATTGCCTTTTCATAATCACTGCATGCTTTCTCGAGTTGAGCAACCTTATAGATGATCGCATCGATCAAGAGTGAGGCTTTTCTTGTGCCTGGAGCTAGCACAGCTGCGTATTCGTTAGGACTCTCATCTTTCCATCTTTTTAAACTGCATACGAAATGGTAAAAGGAATCTTGCGAAAGGTCTAAAAGATGGTAGGGATTTTGCAAAGCAGCGAATTTTTGCGGGTTAAACGGGTTCATTTTAGTATAGTTGAGGATCCTGCCAATATTGCGGACCGTTTCAGTGGAAAGGCCTTTTTGGTTTACACCCCATGGATCGACTCCTCGGTCAAGTTCGCCATACATAGGCGCTATTCCTGCTGCTAAAAGAGCTCCAGTCCAGAGCAAGCTAGGTTCTGGAGAAAGGAGCATCATGGCAAGTGCTGCACTGCTCGATCCATGAATAAAGGTGAGGCGAGATATCAGCTTTAAGCGTTTTTCGATATGAGTTGAAGA
Source organism: Verrucomicrobiota bacterium (assembly GCA_018239725.1). Lineage (GTDB taxonomy): Bacteria > Chlamydiota > Chlamydiia > Chlamydiales > Rhabdochlamydiaceae > Acherontichlamydia. The sequence continues at coordinate 35,735 of JAFEGU010000381.1, forward strand.
GACTTGTGCAATCAGGTTGTGTTTAACCATCTTTCTGACTTGCTTATCCTTTGGAGAGTTGTAGGCAAAGCTATTTGATTTGAGTTCCCAGCTTCCACTTTTCCACATTTCATAGGCGCGCAATGGCAGCCGTGCCATCCGCAGTTGCATCACACGTTCTTTCAATTGAAGGTAGCGATCCGATTCCTTTCCTTCTGTGCGGCGTACGTACTTGAGGGCGCCTTCGAGGTTTAAAATCTCGTCGTTGGAATAGTCCCAGACCGACTCTTTGAAAAGAGAGAGGAACTCTGAATCAGTCAATTTCGGCTCTTCAGAAGAGGTGGCTGAAGATTGAGTGCTAACGCCAAGCGCACTTTTTAGCTGTGCTGCTTTGGCCTCATTCGCATCGGAATAGCCGATATATTTAGGTAAAGATTCTTTGCCCAGCGTAACTCTTTCGTTCTGATGGTGCTTAAAGAAACGGACGCGAACAAACTCATAGCTTGCGGCATCCACCTTATGGAACAGGATTTTCAGGTCCAAAAAAGCTTCTGTTGGAAGGCTGCTGATCCTTGCGCCGGCGTCGATCGATTGAGCCGTCTTCTGAAAATCTGCATCGGTTGGCTGACGTGTCTTCATCAGGTCGCCGATCGAATCATCTTCAAGAAGCGCTTCAAAGACTGGTATGAGAGCTTCCAGGTTCCACTCTTTGCAGACGCGGCGGACCTCTTCTTGTGTATATTTCAGCTCAAGCTCTTTGCGCGCAGGAGTAGCTGAGCGGATCTCTTGAACGGCGCGTCCTTTGCCGATATCGTGGAGGGCGAGGAAGAGGAGAAACTGCTGCGGAGAAAGGTGCGATCGATCCAGGATAGTTTGAACTTCGGGCTGTCCAACAAATTCTTTGGCAAAGCTATCGACAACCATATGGATATGCTCTTCGATAGAATACCCTTCGCCGACACCTGCAGAAAGGCTGTACAGTTCGCTTAGCTTTGGATCTTGCTTTAAGAGGGCGATTAGTTCGCTTCCTGAGAGCGGGTTCGTTCCATCCAGGAATGCATGAAGGGAAGATAGGATGGGACTTACTGAAATCATTGGCAATGCAGCAGCTGAATGAAAGCTTGTTGAACTTGATGTTGAAGCCATAATTAACCTTATTAATTTAATAAAAAATGCGTATATAAACATTATATCAAATAATAATCTAAAATTAAATAATAATATTATTAAAATAATTAATATAAAAATGTTAGAGTAAAAAAATATTTACATTGTTGATTATGGAAATACAAAGAACCTCATAAGCATCGCTACCCTTCCATAGAGCAGCTTCATATCTAGATACCCCCTTAATCAACCAATCCCAAGGGCTTTAATCAACGAATCATGTGATGCCAAGCCTTGGCAGTCAATTTATCCTGGTCATGAAATAGACGGCCATTTGATTGTGTTTAATTCAAATTATTAATGATAAGTAACTTAAGAAAATCGCTGTGAATACGTATCTTTATTCGCGAATTAGATCTAATTTGCAAATAAAATATTTTAATTAATTATAAGTGTGAATTAAATTGAACTAAAAATAAACAAATTCAATAATAAGTATAGGGATCTATTATTCATAAAAATTAGGTGTGTCATGCAGCATCGTAAAAAGGTTGAAGAGCTATCGGTCATGGATGCCGTC